>JANLUG010000249.1:0-9470 GCA_031363335.1 Gammaproteobacteria bacterium | reverse complement strand
TCGCGGAAGAAGGGCCAACCGACCCGTTGCCGGCCGATCGAGGCAAGATCGATTTCGCAGACGATGATTTCGTCGCGGTCGGCCGACGCGCGCACCACTACGGATCCGTCGGGCGCCGTCACGAAGCTCTGACCCCAGAAGCGGATACCGCCAACGCCGGTCGGATCGGGTTCGAAGCCGGTGCGATTCACCGCAATGACGTAGCAGCCGTTGGCGATGGCGTGCGCGCGCTGCGCAGTTTGCCACGCATCGTGTTGCGCCAGATTCACCTCTTCGCGTTCCTCGGGATGCCAGCCGATCGCCGTCGGATAGAACAACATCTCCGCGCCGGCGAGCGCGGTGAGGCGCGCTGCTTCCGGATACCACTGATCCCAGCACACCAGTACGCCGACCTTGCCGACCTGCGTAGGAAATGCCTTGAAGCCGAGATCGCCGGGCGTGAAGTAGAACTTCTCGTAGTAACGCGGATCGTCGGGGATGTGCATCTTGCGATACTTGCCGATGTAGCCCGCACCCGCATCGAGTACCGCCGCGGTGTTGTGGTACAAGCCGGGCGCGCGCTGTTCGAACAAGCTCGCGATCAGCGTGATGCCGAGTTCTTCGACGAGCGGCTCGAGCAGCTTGGTCGTTGGGCCGGGCACCGACTCCGCGAGCGCAAAATGCTCATTGCTCTCGCTCTGGCAGAAATAGCGGCTGCGGAACAGCTCCGGCAGGCAAACCAGCTGCGCGCCCTTCGCCGCTGCGCTTCGAATTCCGTCGATCGCGCGCGCGAGATTGTCGTCGGGCGAGTCGGACATGTGCATCTGCACGAGGCCGATCGATATCCTTCGCGGTTCAACGCTCATCGTTGTTCACCGGTGGGGTGGTAATTGCGTCGGCAAGCTCGGTGGCGCAATACGTCGTCTCGTTGAACCGCTTCTGGTACTCGTTGAGGATGCGCATCCCGACGTTCGGGCGCACTTCATCGGTATCGATCTTGTGTCTCACCAGTTCGCTCATCCGGCGGTTCAGATCGTTGGGGAAATACTGCACCTGCGCGAGCATCTCGTGCACCGACATGCCGGGAATCACCTTCTCGATCCAGAAATTGCCGGCCTCTTCGTCGTCCGCATAAACGTGCACTTCCGGCAATCGGCCGAACAGATTGTGCGCGTCGCCGAGAATGTCCTGATAAGCACCGACCAGGAAGATACCGAGGTAATACGGTTCGCCCTTCTTCAGCACGTGTAACGGCAGATGGGTGCGGTCTTCGAGGGATGAAACGTATTCGGAAACTTTCCCGTCGGAGTCGCATGTCAGATCGACGACCACCGCGCGTCGTTCCGGGCGCTCGTCGAGGCGTTGCAACGGCATGATCGGGAACAGCTGCTTGATCGCCCAGTGGTCCAGCATCGAGTGGAATACCGAGAAGTCGCACAAGTACATATCCGTTAGCAGCGCTTCGAGTTCCGCCTGCACCGGCGGTGGCGTTTCCGGCGCTGCGGCGATCAATCCATCGAGTATTTCCCGGCACGCGCCCCAGTAGAGCGTTTCGAGCGTCGCGAGTTGTTCGAGTTCGAGGAAGCCTAAACGAAACACGGTATCGGCTTCGGCGCGCGCTTCCTGCGCGTCGTGATACGCCTCGAGCAGTTCGCCGACGTTGTCGTCTGCATTGCGCGCTTCCTCCAGCGCCGCGAGCATGCGCTGCACCAGACTGTCGCTCGACTCCGGCAACGGTTCACTGAGCTCGCCCGCATGACCGTGCTGCCCCAGTACGGGTACAACAAGCACGGAGTGGTGCGCTGTGATCGCCCGGCCGCTTTCCGAAATCAACACCGGTTCCGGCACATCGCGCGACGCGCAGATCTCCTGCACGGAAAACACCACCGCGTTCGCGTATTCCTGCAGGCTGTAGTTGATGGCCGAATCGTCCACGCCGTAGCCGCCGCCGTAGTGCACGCCGAGACCACCGCCGACATCGAGGCAGCGCACCGTGACGCCGCGGTGGTGTAGATCCGCATACACCTGCGTCACTTCCTTGATCGCGCGCTTCAGCACCTGAATCTCGGTGATCTGGCTGCCGAGATGGAAGTGCAGCAACTCGAGCCGATCCTGCATGCCGCGCCGTTCGAGTTCGTGCACCAGCCGCACCAATTCCGGCACCGTGAGGCCGAACTTCGAACGTTCGCCGCCGGATTCGAACCAGCGCCCTGCCCCGCGCGTCGCGAGCTTCACGCGCACGGCGAGTCGCGGCACCTGATTCGCGCGATCTGCGAGCGTCATCAACTGTTCGAATTCGGTGTACTTCTCGATGATCGGCAGCACGCGTTGGCCGAGTAGCTGCGCGGACAGAATCAACGACAGCACAACGTGGTCCTTCACGCCGTTGCACAACAGCAGCCGGTCGTCGCCGATGTGCGGCAACGACGCGATCAGTTCCGTTTTGGAACCGCATTCGAGGCCAAGCCCGTAGGCTTTGCCGGCATCGAGCACTTCCTCGACGACTTCGTGCAGTTGATTGACCTTGATCGGGTAGATCGCCTGATACGGACTGCCATAACCGGCATCCGCGATCGCCGCGTCGAACGCTTCGACCAACCGTCGAACGCGCGCGCGCAACACGTCCTGAAAACGAATCAGCATCGGCGGCGCGACGTCGCGCCCGGCGGCCGCCTTCACGACTTCGAGAATGTCGATCGCCAGATCTTTGTCGAGCAATGGACGAACCGCTGCGTGGCCCGCTTCGTTGACGAAGTAAAAGCCGTCGCCCCAAGCGCGCACCGCATACAGCTCTGCGGCCTTCTCCACTGACCACGCGTTCGTTCGCTCGGTGCCGTTCTCCATCGTCATATCACCTCCTCAGGCCCGCTAGTGACCGAGCACGCTGGCGAATACCAGCGGTGCGACGATGCTCGCATCGGATTCGATGATGTACTTCGGCGTATCCGCCGACAGCTTGCCCCACGTGATCTTCTCGTTCGGCACCGCGCCCGAATAGCCACCGTAGCTCGTCGTCGAATCGCTGATCTGGCAGAAGTAGCCCCAACGAGGAATGTCCTGCATGAGCAGATCCTGCCGCAGCATCGGCACGACGCAGATGGGAAAGTCGCCGGCAATGCCGCCGCCGATCTGGAAAAAACCGATCGACGCTTCGGCCGAAATGCGCCGGTACCAGTGCGCCAGCCGGATCATGTATTCGATGCCGCTGCGCACGGTGTGCACGTTCGCGATGTCGCCGTTGATCACGTGTGCCGCGAAGATGTTGCCGAGCGTCGAATCCTCCCAACCCGGCACGAAGATCGGCAGATCGCGTTCGTACGCCGCGTACAGCCAGGAATCCTTCGTATCGATCTGGAAGCTGCCGTCGAGCTTGCCCGAGCGCAGCATCTTGTACATGTATTCGTCGGGGAAGAAGTGCTCGCCGGCCTTATCCGCGGCGACCCATTCCTCGACGATCACGTGTTCGATGCGTCGAATCGCTTCTTCTTCGGGAATGCAGGTGTCAGTGACGCGATTCAGGTGCCGATCGAGCAGATCTTCCTCGGCCTTCGGTGACAGCTCCCGATAATTGGGCACGCGCACGTAGTGATCGTGCGCGACGAGGTTGAACAGATCCTCTTCGAGATTCGCCCCCGTACAGCAGATCGCATGCACCTTGCCGCGTCGGATCATCTCGGCGAGCGACAAACCGAGCTCTGCGGTGCTCATCGCACCGGCCAGCGTCATGAACATCTTGCCGCCTTGATCGATGTGTCGCGAGTAACCGTCGGCCGCGTCGATCAACGCCGCCGCATTGAAATGTCGGTAATGATGGCGGATGAATTCACTGACTTTGGCCATCAAAACACTCCGGGATCATCAAAAGGCGGCTCAGCTTACGGGCACCTGTTGCGTCAGGCAATGCAACGTACCGAGGCCGACGACCAACGCGCGACAATCGATCGGCACGATGCGCCGCGATGGAAAGCAATTCGCCAGCACATCGATCGCCTGCGCATCCTGCGGCGCACTGAATACCGGAAGAATGACCACATCGTTACCGATGTAAAAGTTCGCGTAGCTCGCCGGCAAGCGACCCCGGTCGCCATGTATCAGCGGGCTCGGCATCGGCAACTCGACGATCGACAACGCGCGACCGTCGGACAGACGCAGACCATCGAGACGCGCGCGATTTGCGGCGAGCGCCGCGTGATTCGCGTCGCGCGCATTCGCTTCGACGACGGTCACCACCGTGGTCTCGTTCACGAAGCGCGTCAGATCGTCGATGTGGCCGTCGGTGTCGTCGCCGACGATACCGTCGCCGAGCCACAGCACGTCGGATGCACCGAGATATCGACCCAGCATCGCTTCGATGTCGCCGCGCGCCAACTGCGGGTTGCGGTTCGGATTCAGCAGACACTGCTCGGTGGTGAGGACGGCGCCGGCGCCGTTGACGTCGATCGAGCCGCCTTCAAGCACGCGCTCGATCCGCACGATCGGTACGCCAAGCGCGTCGGCCATGCGTCCCGCCGCTGCGTCATCGGCGTCGAACGGGCGGTACTTCTCGCCCCATGCGTTGAAGCGAAAATCGAGCGCGACGAGCGCGTCATTCGAGTCGTACGCGAAGATCGCGCCGTGATCGCGGCACCACGCGTCATTCGTCGGGATCAGATGAAATAGCACGCGGTAAGGCGGAGTCGTCTTCGCGAAACGAGCGGCCACCGCATCGCGGTGCGCCGCGTCGAGCACGTTGATGTGCACCGTTTCTCCGGCGGCCAGCGCGATCACGGCTTCCGTCAAAGCCGCTTCCGCTTCGGCCAGGCAGCCCGGCCATGTTGCGCGGTTATGCGGCCACGACAGCCACGTGCCCTGATGTGGTGCCCATTCCGGCGGCATGCGGTATCGATCGGTCGATCCTGGCATCACGGTTTCCTCGTTGGACGGCGCATTATACTGAGCGCTCATCGCCGGAGCGTTCGCGGTTACGAAATGACGCTGTTCTTCCAACTGTTGATAGGCCACGCAGTGGCCGACTTCGTACTGCAATCCGACACCATGGCACGCGCAAAAGATCGTCACAGCGATCTCGCAAAGACCATGAGCGAGAACTTTCCGGCGTGGTACTACTGGCTTGCCGCGCACGCACTGGTACACGGCGGCGCGGTTTATCTGTTCACCGGCAGCGCCCTGCTCGGCCTGATCGAAGTAGTCGTACATGCGGCGATCGATGGCGCCAAGTGCGAACGCTGGATCGGCTTCGACCAGGATCAGGCGTTGCACGTGTTGTGCAAAGTCGGTTACTGCTTCTTCGTCTGAATCACCGGGGCGGCGCACGATGAACATCACAGGCATCGATCACATCTATCTGGCGGTGACCGACTTCGCCCGTTCGGAGAAGTTCTACGACCAGGTGATGGAGGTGCTCGGCTTCAAAAAATCCGACGAATGGATCGCCGATGAGCCGCATGCGCATTACCTGCGTCCGACGTTACAGATCTCGTTGCGGCCCGCGCGCAGCACGGTGATGCACGATCCCTACGCGGCCGGATTGCACCACCTGTGCCTGCAGGCGGCGACGAGAGCAGATATCGACGAGGCGTATCACGCACTCACAGCGCTCGGAATCGCGGCAACGAAGCCGGCGCTCTATCCCGAGTACAACCCGGAGTACTACGCGACGTTCTTCGAGGATCCGGACGACATACGTCTCGAAGTCGTAGCCCGCACCGGCACACGGCAGATGTTGGCTGATCGTTGGAGCGAGTTCACGACGTTCCTGAATCCCTGGGCCAAGTGAAACGCGGCGATGGCCGAGCGGATCTATCACGTTAGCGAAACGGCCGGGATCACGCGCTTCGAACCGCGCGCCGACGCTGAAGGGCACCTGCGGGTATGGGCAATCGGTGAGTCGCGGTTGCACAACTACCTGCTGCCGCGCGACTGCCCGCGCGTCACCTACTACGCCAACGCGACGACATCGAACGACGACCGGCGCGCGTTCTTCACGGTCTCCGACACGCAGTCGGTCGTCGCGATCGAGCAGACCTGGCTGGCCTCCGTGCGCAGCGCACGGTTGTACGTTTACGAGTTCGCCGCGCACGACTTCGTGCTCGAAGACGCCATTGCTGCGTATTACGTGTCTACACGCGCGGTCACTCCGATCGCGCACCGCAAAGTCACCGATCCGCTGATCGAACTCTTCGCGCGCGCCGTCGAGTTGCGTGTCCTTTCGTCGCTGTGGCCGCTGCGCGATGCCGTCGTCGCATCGAGCCTCGGTTTCTCGATCATCCGCATGCGCAACGCCCAACCTCGCGACGCTCTCACAGCCGAGGCGTGACCGGAGTACCATGGCCCGCACGCCCGGCGGAGCACCGCGAATGATCCTCGATCATCTAACGATTTCGGTATCGAACTTCGAACGTTCGAAGGCCTTTTACGAAGGCGCGCTGAAGCCGCTCGGCATCACGCTGCTCGCGCAGTTCGACGGCTTTGCCGGCATGGGGAAAGGCCGACCGCAGTTCTGGTTCGCGGCCGGCGCGCCCGGAAATCACACAACCCACGTCGCCTTCGTTGCCGCATCGCGAGCCGAGGTCGATGCGTTTTATGCCGCGGCCATGGCGGCCGGCGGAAAAGACAACGGCAAACCCGGCGTGCGCGCGATGTATCACCCAACTTACTACGGCGCGTTCGTATTCGACCCCGACGGATACAACGTCGAAGCCGTCTGTCACGCCGCACCGTGAATCCGCACGTGAACAGCCACATTCTCGAACACGCGATGCTCGAAGTCCGACCCGGACAGGAGCAGGCATTCGAAGCGGCTTTCGCAAAGGCACAGAACATCATCAGCGCGTCCAAGGGCTATTTGTCGCATCGGCTCGAGCACTGTCTCGAACATCCGAATCGGTATCTGTTGCTCGTCGAATGGACCGATCTAGAGGCGCACACGGTCGGATTTCGCGGGTCGGCCGAATACCAGCAGTGGAAGGCGTTGTTGCACCACTTCTACGATCCGTTCCCAACGGTTCTGCACTTCCGCACGGTCTTCTCGTCGGTCGAAGACCTGGTCGATTCGATTGATGACTAAACATCTCCTGACACCCGGCGCCTGGATCGGTCGCGGCAGCTTTCTCGAGAAAGGTCAGTCGCTCGGCACGACGATCGAGTGTACGTTCGACGTCACATCCGAGCAGGTCGGTACGCACATCAAAGGCGAATTGACGATGCGCGAACCGGCTGCGCGCCACGCCTTCGCGGTGTGGATCACACCGAACGACACCGGCACGTACGACGTTGCGGCGCAGTTCGCCGGCGCCAATCTCGAAGGCACCGCCAAGATGGAGAGCTATCCGAACCTCGGCATGCTGTGGGGAACACGCGGCGAGCTGCAGGTTTCGTGCGCAATGTTCGACCTGCGCTCCGGTCGCGGATTTCGTGGCTTCAGTCGTTCGCCGAAGGCGCAGATCACCTGGGAAATGGTCATACGGGAAGAACGTATTCCGACAACGGCGACCAACGTCGTCGCGCTCGGCACGGGAAAAAAACGCAAATGACGAATCGACAACAACCGCCGTTACGAGTCTATGGCGACATGTATTCCGGCAACTGCTACAAGATCAAACTGCTGCTGAATCACCTCGACATGCCGCACGAATGGCAGCACGTCGACATCATGAAAGGCGAATCGCGAACGCCGGCATTCCTCGCGCGCAACCCGAACGGACGGATACCGCTGCTGGAGTTGCCTGACGGTCGCCGCCTCGCCGAATCAAATGCGATCCTGAATTTCCTCGCGAGCGGCACGGCGCTGCTACCCGACGATCCGTGGATGCGCGCGCTCGTGTTGCAATGGCAGTTCTTCGAGCAATACAGCCACGAACCGTACATCGCAACGGCACGCTACATCGCGCTGTATCTCGGATTGCCCGAATCGCGCCGCGCCGAATACGAGGCGAAGCAGAGCGGCGGCAACGCAGCGCTCCGCGTGATGGACTCGCACCTCACGCACCTTGACTACTTCGTTGGCGATCGCCTGACCATTGCCGACATCTCGCTGTACGGCTACACGCACGTCGCCCATGAAGGCGGCTTCTCGCTCGAGTCTTATCCTGCAATCAAACAATGGCTCGAACGAGTCGCCGCGCACCCACGTCATCTGACGATGGCCGACGGCTGAGCCTCGAAACAGATGGGCGACGACATTCATCGCGGCGGCTGCCTCTGCGGACTCGTTAGATATGAAACGAGCGGCACGCCGTTGTGGGTCGCGCATTGCCACTGCAGCAGTTGCCGGCGCCACACCGGGTCCGCGGTCGCGACGTTCGTCGGGTTCAAACGCCAGCAAGTGACATTCGCGTCGATGGACCGCTCGCTCTATGAGTCGTCGAGGGGTGTGCGGCGTGGCTTCTGCGCGCGCTGCGGCACGCCGATCTCATTTGAATCGGATCGCACCAGGCCGGAACTGCATTTGTACGTGTGCACGTTGGACGACCCGCAGAACTTCGTGCCGACGGGACACGTCTTCTACGCCGAGCATCTGCCGTGGCTCGAGATCCACGACGCACTGCCGCGTTTCGAAGGCCACGGCAGTGGCAACGTCACATCGTGGGGACCGCTGAAGCCCTTCTGAAGGGGGGACTCAGCCGCGCCCCGTCGGCACCTCGTTGAACGGCACGCCTTTGTCGACGCGCACATCCTGCGGCAGACCGAGCACGCGTTCGGCCAGGATATTCAGCAGGATCTCGTCGGTTCCGCCGGCGATTCGGCCGCCCGGCGACGCCATGTACGTCAGCTGCAGCAGACCGGCGGCTTCGGCGATCTCGGGATCGTTGATCGCGCCGGACATTTCCAGGAGATCCATACAGAACGACGCCATGTCCTGCGTCTTCGGCGCGCCGACCGCCTTGCCGATCGAGTTCTCCGGCCCGGGTGTTTGACCGCGCGACAGTGCCGTCAGGGTGCGATAGCCGGTGTACTTCAAGCCCGCCTCTTCGACGTACCAGTTGGCGAGCTTCGCACGCACCGAGCGGTCTTCGATCGCGGGGCGATCGTCGATCATCACTTTCTGCGCCAGCTTGTACGCGACGTTGAAGTTCACGCCCATGCCGCCGCCGCCGATCGTCGCGCGTTCGTTCATCAGCGTCGTCAACGATACCGACCAACCCTGACCGACCGCACCGAGGCGCTGCGAGTCGGGAATGCGCACGTCGGTGAAATACACCTCGTTGAAATTCGCGCCGCCGGAGATCTGTTTGATCGGCTTGATCTCGATACCGGGCGATTTCATGTTCAGGAAGAAATACGTCAAGCCTTTGTGCTTCGGCACGGTCGGGTCCGAGCGCGTCACCAGAATGCCCCAATCGCTGTAGTGCGCGCCGGATGTCCAGATTTTCTGGCCGTTGATCACCCACTCATCACCGCGTTTCTCCGAACGCGTGCGCACTACAGCGATTGGGGCATTCTGGTGACGCGCTCGGACCCGACCGTGCCGAAGCACAAAGGCTTGACGTATT
>JANLUG010000238.1:0-1592 GCA_031363335.1 Gammaproteobacteria bacterium | reverse complement strand
GCCGCCGTCTCCGCGATGAGCGTGTCGTGCTGCCAGGGGACGGTGCGTTTGGTGTCTTGATGGCCGCCCCAGAGATCGATGACGAGTTCGCCGTCCTTCACCACCGCAACCGATGCGCCGACATCGCCGTTTGCAACGAAGTTGGCGGCGAAGGCGTCTTTCACCGCGGCGTATTGGTTGGCGCAGGTTCCGCTGATGTCGATGTTCATGGCGTCCGCAAGGTGTCCGTGGGTGCAGCATTATTGCTGCAATCGCCGGCACATCGAAAGCGCCGGGACCACCTGCGCTACAACTGCCGGCGCCGCAACTACCCGCGCCGCAACTGAAAGGTGATGAAGTCCTGAATCGTTTTGTGTGCTTCGCCGGGGTCCGACACGCTGCGAAGGAGTTCGATCAGCCGGTCGCATGCCTTCACGGCATCCGCGCGTGAGTCAAAAGGCCCGACATCGATATGCTCTCGCGTGGTGAAGTACCACGCGCCATTCGCCATCAGAAAACGGTCGCTGCTGCGAAAGTGTTGGCCGCCTGGCGGCTCGCCTCGTCTGCGAAGGGGCATGGCGGATTCTGCGATGACGACGCGCCGATGGTAACAAGATGCAGGTCGCGCGCGCGCGTGTTCGGCAGCGCACCGTGGGCCGCTGCTTCAATCGGGTATGCTTGACTCAGTGGCGGGGGACTAAGTCGCGTCGTCCGTCTATCTAGTCCAAGGCATCTAGTTCAAATAGGGGTACACCATGCGAGTCACAGGATTGATCGTTGTCGCCGTATTAGCGGCCGCGCTGTCGGCTTCCGGTTGCGCGAAGAAAGAGAGTCCGGTCGATAAAGCGGTCGACAGCACGAAGGATGCGCTGAACATACGCGATCACGAGAAGCTGAAAGACGCCGGTGAAGATGCAAAGGACGCGGTTGATAACGCGGCCGAAGGCATCAAGGACGCCGCGAAGGGAGAGTAACGCCGCCTGGTTGTCGCGATCGTCGGGCGCGCACGTCCGTGCGCGCCTTCAACTGAATGCCGCGAGTGCACCCGACATCCGGCAGGCTGATGCCGACGAGCGAGCCGGCCAGCACAGCGCTTTGACACAGCAAGGCACAGGAGGTCTCTCGCAATGATCAGCTACAGCACGTTGGGCACGAACGACATGCAGCGGTCGATCCGTTTTTACGATCCGGTCTTCGGCACGCTCGGTGGCGAACGTACCTCCACCAGCGATACGTGGACCGGCTACGGCCGAAAGGGCGATCGTGGGATGTTCTTTCTGACACAACCATTCAACAAAGGGGCGGCGACATCCGGCAACGGCGCGATGCTTGCCGTGTTAGCGGAGAACCGCGCCGCGGTCGACGCATTCCACACTGCCGCGCTCGCGAACGGCGGCAGCTGTGAAGGTCCACCGGGCGTACGCGCCGGAATGGACCCGGTGTTCTACGCCGCCTATGTGCGCGACCCCGACGGCAACAAGCTGTGCGCCTACGTGCGCAAATAGATCGCCTGGCACGACTTCGATTGAGCTGGTGCAAGTACGACTTCGGTCGGAGGCGAGCGACGGCGGGTCGGTGCGGCGGACACGCTCAAGCCCTCCCTGGGCGCTCCG
>JANLUG010000227.1:0-1417 GCA_031363335.1 Gammaproteobacteria bacterium | reverse complement strand
GGCGCCATCCATGGCGCCTCAGGGTCCGCGCACCGACCCACCGCCGCTCGCCCGAGTAACCCGCGACTCCGTTATCGGGCGGTACTTCCAATTCAAGGTGGATACGCCGCGATCAGGTGGAGGTGGCGGCTTGTTGCGCAGGACCCTCTTGCGCCATGGATGGCGCATGGGAGAGCGCCCAGGGACGGCTTGAGCGTGTCCAGCGCGGCAAGTCGCCGCCTCCACCTGACTACAAGCGAACCTCAGCCAGGTTCGGATTCGTCACCGGACTGACGCCGGATCAAACCTCTGAATGCTTGCCGCGGCGTGCCGCCTTCGTGAACCACACGGTATACCTCGCGCGCGATCGGCATTTCGACGCCGTGCGCATCGGCCAGTGCCATGACGGCCGGCACGCTCTTCACGCCTTCCGCCACCATGTGCATCTTCCTGACGATTTCCTCGAGGCGCAGACCTTTGCCGAGCTGCTCGCCGACGAAGCGATTGCGGCTGTGGATGCTGGTGCAGGTAGCGACGAGATCGCCCATGCCGGCGAGGCCGGCGAACGTTTCGGGCCGGCCGCCTAGGGCGGTACCGAGGCGCGTGATTTCCGCGAGGCCGCGAGTGATTACTGCGGCGCGAGTGTTGTCGCCGGCGCCCAGACCGTCGCCCATGCCGGCCGCGATCGCGACGACGTTCTTCAGCACGCCGCCGAGTTCGCAACCGACCACGTCGGTGTTCGTATAAACGCGGAACAGACCCGAGCGGAAAAGCTCCTTCAGACGACGCACGATCGTGTCGTCGTCCATCGCGAGCACGCTGGCCGCGGCGTCGCCGGCCATGATTTCGCGCGCGAGATTCGGTCCGGTCAGCACGCCGGGCGGATGCCCCGGCAGCACTTCGGTGATGATCTCGGTCATGCGCGCCTGGGTGCCCGCCTCCAGCCCCTTCGCGAGACTGATCACCGGCACCCATGGGCGGATGTAGCGAGCCACTTCGGTCGCCGTCGCGCGAAACGTCTGCGACGGCACGCCCATCACGATGACGTCGGCGTCGCGAACCGCTTCGGCGAGATCGGCCGTGGCGGAGAGTCGCGCGGACAATCGCGCATCGCCGAGATAGCGCTGATTCGTATGCCGCTCGTTGATTTCGCCGACGGTCGCTGCGTCGCGCGCCCACAGCACGGTGGGCGTATTGCGCGACACCATCGACGCGATCGTCGTGCCCCACGAGCCACCGCCCATCACCGCAACCCGTAACTGCATCGTCGCCGCCCGCCGGATTGAGTCTCCCCGTTGCGTCAGATACTACACGCGCGCGCGATGTGTGCGTCAGTGCGCCGGTGCTGCCTGGTCGACCGGTGCGCGACTCAGTTCGTCGACGCGTCGAGCCGCTTCTGCGGCGGCGTCCACGGCCTCATGTGCTTGCGCCTTTGCCG
>JANLUG010000213.1:0-6508 GCA_031363335.1 Gammaproteobacteria bacterium | reverse complement strand
GATGATCTGCATGCCGATGAATTTCAGATCCCAGCGAGGGTCGGTCAGGATCTTATCCAGCAGATCCTTCAGACCGCGATTCACCGGATAGCTCAATCCCATCTTGCGCTGCAGATAGCGGTTGAACACCTCGACGTGGCGCGCCTCGTCGAACGTCTGCGACGCGGCGTACATCTTTGCGTTGAAGCTCGGCGCGCACGAGACGAGCTGCGATGCGACCAGCAACGCGCCCTGCTCACCGTGCAGAAACTGCGACAACGACCATGCCTGATCGTGGCGGCAGAACTCGATCTTGCGGTCGTCGGTCATCGCATCCCATGGGGCATAGCCGATCCATGGCGACGACTCGATCATTTCGCGGCGGCGCGCTTCAGGAATCGGCGGCGCGGCGTGCCAGTCGGGCGTGCGCTCCCAGTGCACGTCGAGGCTCGCGTTCCAGTTCAGCTGTTTGCCGAGTTCGTACAGCTTGTTGATGCGGTCGTCCGCTACCCGGTAATCCAGTTGTAGGTGCCGGTCAGCGGCGTCTTGAAGATTTCCGCGACGTGATTGACCTGCGCTTCGGTCATTTCGGTTGTGGGATCGGGCGTCGTCGCCTCCGCTTCGAAGAACCGCACCTTGCGCGGCGCGGCGTCGATATACGTGATGGTCATCGGTGTTCCTCCTGAGGGGCCGGCCTCATGTTACGGATCGTAACGTTACCGGAAAGGTTCGATCTTGACTTTGAATGATCATTTTCGGACAGTCTGCCGTCCTCCGCGCGATTTCACCCGATGTCGTTTCGCGCTCGACCGAGCCTCGATTTATGTGCAGTGCCCGCCCGCGCCGCCAAGGCGACGCTGGAGGCGGCACGTCGAGTCGGCATACCGGCCGATGTCGTGCTGGCCGACACCGAGTTATGCGAAGACGGTATTCGGGTACCCGCCGCCCGCGTGACCTATCGGGCGTACCTGCAGATGCGCCGCAACCTGATGGCACAATCGCTGCCCGCCGATTTCGGTTTTGCCCACCAGCCGTTCTCGATCGCGTCTTACGGGATGCTCGGCTACGCGATGATGTCCTGCGCGACGCTGCATCAGGCGATCCAGATTGCATTGAAGTACTACCGCACGGCCGGGCCGCTGTTCGAACTGTCGTTCGAATTCGACGAGACGGGGCTGGTGATCAGCGCCGAGAACGTATTCGATCTCGATGCCGCGCTGCTGACGCTGGTGACGGAGGATCTGTTCACCACGTTTCCGCTGCTCCTCGAACTGCTCGTTGGGAAGCGGGTCGCTCCGGTCGAGGTCGACTTCGGCTACCCGGCACCGGCGCACGCGCATCTGTATCACGCGACCTTCGACTGTCGGGTTGCGTTCGGCGCGTCGCGCAGTCGCTTTGTGCTGGGTGCCGACGCGCTGGCATTGCCGCTGGTACAGGCAGACGCCGATTCCGCGGTGATGTTCGAACGTTCCTGTCGCGACTTGCTTGACGAGATCGAGCGCCACCAGAGTCTTGCGAACGAACTGCGGCACCTGTTGCTGTCGTCGCCGGGCAAACTTCCCGACGCCGCGACCGCGGCCGCACGGATGCGACTCGGCGAACGCACGCTGCGGCGCCGACTCGCTGAAGAAGGCACCACGTTCCAGGCGGTACTCGACGACGTCCGCTGCCACGTCGCCACCGACTATCTCGTCAGTACGCATCTTTCGACACAGGAGATCGCGGAGCTGCTCGGCTTCAGCGAAGCGACGAACTTCCGGCGCGCCTTTATGCGGTGGACGCGGCGGTCGCCGACCAGTTACCGCAAGCACCGGTGAACCGAGTTGAACCACGCATTCGAGGCAACCATCGCGACATCGAGCGTCACGGCGATTTACACTGCGATTGTTGGACGCCGACGGCGTCGGGCGAGTCATCCATGAATCAGATTGTTGAATTGCCCGCCGATGCCGGGCAGGCGCTCAAGCGCCTCCGCCCACAGTGGCGCCTCGACGGCGTGAGCAACGTCGAGCTGCTCCTCGGCGGCTACACGAACGACAACTTCGCGCTGACGTATCGCGATGCGGACTACGTGCTGCGGCTCGCCCGGCGTTCGCCGATCACGATCGATCGCGCGTTCGAGAAGCGCCTGCTGGCGGGGCCGATTGCGCTGCTGACGGCGCCGCTCGTTGCCTATGTGTTGCCCGAGGGACACATGCTGACACGCAGGGTGGCCGGCCCATTACTGGCGGATACGCGCCCTACCAGCACTGCGCTGGCGCAATATCTCGCGCGCCTGCACCTGCGCATTCCGCCGCTAGGTCGGCGCTACGACCTCGTGCAGACGATCGGCCGCGACCTGCGCGTCGCCGCGCAGTTGGGTGAGTCTCCACCGGCCTGGTTCGCGAAGGAACACGAATCTCTGACGCGCGCCGCGCTTCAAGTCCGACCCTGTCACAACGATCTGAATCCATGGAACGTGATCGTGAGCGCGTCCGACTCGACTCGCTGGTGCACGCTCGATTGGGAAATCGCGGGCGATAACGATCCGCTGTTCGATCTGCTGTGCTTGAGCGAAGGTCTCGGCTGGTCGCTCGACGAGACGGACAAGCTCATCGACGAATATCTCGAGTTGATGGAGTCCGCGCGGGTGCCAACGACCCCGCAACGCCGCACGATTAGAAAGGCGTACTTTCTTCGGGAGTATGCGTGGGCGTTGGCGCAGTTGGCATCCGGCAATCGCCGCGTAGAAATCGAAGCGCAGCTCGCGCGCAGCGCCGAGGCGCTGAAGGAAATCAGCGGCTGAGCCAGCGTTTCACCGTGTCGGAGGCGATGTCGAGTCGCTGCTGCTGAGACCCCTTCACTTCGAGATACTCCGCGCCGAGCGTGTCGAGCAGTTTTCGATATCGTTCGTGCAGCGCGGGCCGATCGCGCGGATGTTCTCGCAACGGATCGGGCGTCCACGGAATGTCGGGCGTCGGAAGCAGATAGCAGCGTTGCCGCGAACCCGACAACTGCGCAGCCAATGTCGCATCGACCCACGGGTGGCTGCCGCCGTAGCGAACGTCCCACCACACTTTGATCACGACGAGGTCCGTGTCGGCGAACAGTAGCGGCTGTCCGTTTGCTGCAGTCGCCTCAGCGGCGTGTTGTCCCTGTGCGATCGCCAATACATCGCCGGCGTCGTACGTCGCGCGCCCATGGAGATAGCTGCGCGAATATTCCGGCACCCATGGTGCGCCGAAGCGCCGCGCAAGCTGTTGCGTGAGCGTCGTCTTGCCCGAGCACTCCGCGCCGACGATCGCGACAGTCAGGCCGTCGCTGTGCGATGCATCGACTGTCGCCAAGCCCACCACCCCACGAACGCCATACCGATATAGACGCAATACAGCAGCGCGTACATTTCGAGACCCTTGTACAAGTAGATGCCCGTCGCGACGACATCGACGATCAGCCAGACGATCCAGTTCTCGATGTGTTTGCGTGCCTGCAGCCACATTGCGGCGAAGCTCATCATGGTCGTTGCGCTATCCCAGTACGGCACGGCAGCGTCGGTACGGTTGGCGAGGAGCCAGCCGAGCGTTGCGGTGGCAACGACCACTGCAGCAGTCAATCCCACCATCATGCGCTGCGGCGTGCGCGTCACCGAAATATCGGGCGAGTCGGCCGGTCGTTTCGCGAACACCCAGTAGTACCAGCCGTACGCATTCATCGCGACGTAGAAGATATGCAGCCCAAGATCGGCATACAGATGCCCACTAAAAAAAACCACCATGGAGACGAGTGAGTACAGCAGGCCGATCGGCCAGTTCCAGATGTTCTGGCGGATCAGCAACAGCACGCACAGCAGACCGGAGATCAGCCCGGTCGCTTCGAGCCAGTTCTGCACCCAGTAGTCGACGGTGAGGTATTCCACACACACACTTCGTGATTCGGCGGCGAAGCCTGCCGTGCGCTACCCGTCAATGCAAGAAGGCGCCGCACGTCGTACGCGCAGGTCGCTACGAATTACCGCTAAAATGCCGCTCAATCTCCGCAAACGGACGCACCATGGCAAAGCGCATCGCGATCGTCGAAGACGATCCGGATCAGCGGGCCAACTATCGGGACGCGATCACAAAGAAGGGCTACGACGTGGCGGCCTACGCGAGTCGCGAAGAAGCGCTCAACGGCATCGAACGGCAAATGCCGGACCTCGCGATCCTCGACATCATTCTCGGCGACGAGGTGGACGCCGGCTTTCAGCTCTGTCGCGATCTGCTGGTGCGCGCCCCCACGCTGCCGGTCATCTTCTTGACGGAGCGGATCGGCGAAATCGACAAGATCTCCGGATTGCGCCTCGGTGCGTGGGACTACTTGCCGAAGCCCATCTCGCTCGACTATCTGGCCGAGCGGATCTCATCGTTGCTGCGAATCAACGAAGTGCGCAACGCCGCCAGTACGAAGGAAAGCACGACCGCGCGGCGGGTCGGCGATCTGATGCTCGATCAGGAAGCGTTGCTGGTGTCGTGGAAAAACCAGCCGATCAACCTGTCCGGCACCGAGTTCCGGATGCTCGCGAAGCTCGTGCGGGTGCCGGGTCATGCCGTCAGCTACGAAACGCTGATGAACGCCACGATGCAGAGTCTCGTGACGAACAACACCATCAACACGCACATGCGCAACATCCGCAAGAAGTTCGAAAAGGTCGACGGCGATTTCGCCTGCATTAAGAGTGAGTACGGCTACGGGTATCGCTGGGCCGTTCAATGACGTCACCCCATGAAGATCGGTAACCGCATCCGCGGCCCGCGGCTCGGCACGAAGCTGATGCTGTGGGGACTGGTGCTGTTAATCGTGCCTTGGATCAGCTATCGCCAGCTGATCGGCATGGAGCGGTTGCTGATTCAGGGCCAGTCACAGGCGCAGCTTTTGACCGCCGAAGGCATCTCGACGCTGTTCAACGGCCGTGAGGATCTGTTCAACGATCTGCCCGTGCGCATCGAGGACTACGAATCGTTGTACGCGCGCCCGCTGCAGAATCCGATCCGGATCGACGGCAAGGATTCGGACTGGGAGCCCGATACCGACAAGTTCATCAAGTTCGGCGTGGACGTCGAAGACAACCTGACCGACGGGGGGTTCAAGCTGTTACTCGGCGAGCGCGGCGGTCAGCTGTACGCGTTCATGCGGATCAAAGACGACCAACTCGTCTACCGCAATCCCGAGTATCTGCGTCTCGACAATGCCGATAGCGTGCGTCTGAATTTCATCCAGGACGACGGCGAAGACGGCCGCATCGTCATCACGTTCACCGGACCCGGTGTGACTACCGCATACCGCGTCGGACCGGAGTGGAAGCTCGCGGTCACCGGTGTTCCGGAGAATCAGGTTCAGGGGCACATGGAGCGCACGCCCGGCGGGATCGATGTCGAATTCCGCATGCCCCTCACCATGCTCGGGTCGCGCAAGTTCTTCGGTCTGTCTTACGTCGATGTCGACGATGCCGAGACGCGCGCGATTCGCGCCATAACACAAACGTTACCAACAGCCGGTAAGTCCAGCTTCAACCTCGTCGTGCTGCGCTCTCCCGAAGTGTTGAACATCATTCAGGGGCTCGGCTATTCCGGGGCTCGAATTCTAGTCATCGACGCGCAAAACCGAGTCCGCGCCGAGACCGGCAGCTTCACGATGAGTGAAGATCGCGAAGCGGTTGACCCGGGGTGGGCATCCACGGCGCGCCGCTGGTTCGACGTCATTCGCCCGGTGGTGCATCGATTGGTGATGTGGCAGCGATGGGACGACGACGATCTGTCGGAGGATTCCGCAACCGTCGTCAACAAGGTCATCGAGTCGTCGTTACGCGGCAATCCGATCGCCTTGCGCTGCCGCGTGAACGATCAGGAAATCATCATGGCGGCGCACCCGATCGTGTCACGCAACGCCGTCCTCGGCGGTGTCGTCGTCGAACAGAACATCGCCGACATCCTCGCGTTTCAACGCGCGGCACTCGAGCAGGTGATCGTGCTGTCGATCGTCAGCCTGCTGGTGGTATTCGTCGTGCTGGTCGCGTTTGCCGGTCGCTTGGCGTGGCGGATTCGTCAGCTGCGCCGCGAAGCGAGCGCCGCAATCGACTCGCGCGGCCGTCTGCGCACGAATGCGCTGCAGAGCGCCATGAACGCCGGCGACGAGATCGGCGACCTCGCGCGCAGTGTGTCTGGCATGTTGTCGAAGCTGCAGCAGCACAACCAGTTTCTCGAAAACATGCCGCGTACGTTGCGTCACGAGATCAACAATCCATTGAACACGCTGAGCACGTCGTTACAGAACCTCGCCGACGAAAACCCCGCGGTACGGGACAGCAAATACCTCGACAGCGCCAAGCGCGGCGTCATGCGGATCGGCGCAATCGTGCAGAACCTGGCCGATGCGGCGAATCTGGACGAGTCGCTCGAGGCGGAAGAGCTGGAGGTGGTCGACATCGAACAGCTGATCGAGAACTACGTCGCGAACTGCCGGGTCGTACACAAGGATTGCGAGTTCGCGTTCCGCGGAACGGGGCACCCGGTGT
>JANLUG010000207.1:0-8619 GCA_031363335.1 Gammaproteobacteria bacterium | reverse complement strand
AAGCACTACATGCGCCGCGCGGGCCTACGTCTGTGGTATACGGATTTCCGCATCACCGGAATCAATGGCTAGGAGTCGGTCTTGGCACACAAAAAAGCAGGCGGATGTACACGCAACGGCCGCGACTCTCATTCGAAGCGACTCGGTCTGAAGAAATTCGGCGGTGAGATCGTGCTTGCCGGCAACATTATCGTGCGGCAACGCGGCACGCAGTTTCATCCGGGCGCGAATGTCGGATGCGGCCGGGATCACACCCTGTTCGCAACGGCTGGCGGTCAGGTGAAATTCGAAGAGAAAGGCCGCCGCAAGCGCCGACTCGTCAGCGTGGTCGCTGTCGAGGCCTAAACTCCGCCGCGCGCAGCGGCAAGGCGTTCCATGCAGTTCGTCGACGAAGCCACGATCCAGGTTGAAGCCGGCCGGGGCGGTAAAGGCGCCTGTTCATTTCGTCGCGAGAAATACATCGCGATGGGAGGACCCGATGGCGGCGACGGCGGCGACGGCGGCGACGTACTGCTCGAAGCCGACGCGGCCCTCAACACCCTAATCGATTTCCGCTATCAGTCGCGTTACCGGGCTGAACACGGCGCGTCGGGACATCCGAAGGACATGACCGGTCGTTGCGGCAAGGATCTCGTGATCCGGGTGCCGAGTGGAACGACCGTCGTCGACGAAGATACGCTCGAAATTCTCGGCGACATGGCGGCTCCAGGTAGTCGTCTCATGGTCGCTCGCGGCGGTGGTCACGGCTTCGGCAATACGCACTACAAGTCTTCGACCAATCGCGCACCGCGAAAGACCACGCCCGGCTTTCCAGGCGAGATCCGCAAGCTGCGACTGCAATTGAAGGTGCTCGCTGATGTCGGACTCCTGGGGATGCCGAACGCCGGTAAGTCGACGCTGCTTGCGCGTGTCTCGGCATCTCGACCGAAAATTGCGGATTATCCGTTTACGACCCTGACGCCGAACCTCGGCGTCGTTCGTCTCGGCGAAGAGCGCAGCTTCGTGATGGCCGACATTCCCGGCTTGATCGAAGGTGCAGCGGCGGGCGCCGGTCTGGGCACGCAGTTTCTGCGGCACCTCGCTCGCTGTCGTGTATTGATCCACCTTGTAGAGGTCGCGCCGTTGGACGGCAGCGATCCGGTTGCGAACGCACGCGCGATCGAGGCTGAGGTCGAAAGCTACAGTCCGACGTTGATGCGCCGCCCGCGCTGGGTGGTTGTGACGAAGACCGACGTCGTGACCAACGATGTGGTCGAGAAGGTAGTCGATTCGGTGCGTGCGGCGTTTGCGGATCGCCCTGTATACGCCATCTCGGCGATCAGCGGCGCCGGCATCGACGTACTGACAGGAGCGTTGATGCGGCATATCGAGACGAGCAGGACGTCGCTCTCGGAAGACGTCGACTTGTCTGCGGCGGAAGCGGCTCTCGATGCCGAAATCGCCGCGGATGTTCTGCGCCAGTCGCTGGCGCGCCGCCCGCAACGGCCGACAGAGCGCGACCCCGCCCCCGCCACTGATACCGACGACGATGCCGACGTCGAAGTGGTGTATCGCGCAGAATGACGAGATGACCGAGGAACTCGAGGAACGGCGGCGTCTCCGTGCTCACGGCCGATGGGTCGTGAAGATCGGCAGCTCGCTGCTGACCGCCGAGGGACAGGGCATCGATCGCGAAGCAATCCAACGCTGGGCCGGCGAAATTGCGTCCCTGGTCAAAGAAGGATGCGAGGTCGTGCTCGTGACGTCCGGCGCGGTCGCGGAAGGATGCAGCCGTCTGGGCTTCCGAGAGCGGCCCACGGCCATACACGAGCTGCAAGCTGCGGCCGCGGTCGGACAAATGGGTCTGATCGAAGCGTATGAGACCGCCTTCCAACGCCATGGTTTACGCACCGCGCTGGTATTGCTGACGCACGACGACCTCTCGAACAGACAACGTTATCTGAACGCCCGATCCACGCTTCGAACGTTGCTTGAACTCGGCGTCGTACCCGTGATCAACGAGAACGACACGGTGGCGACGGACGAGATCCGCTTCGGCGACAACGATACGCTCGGCGCGCTCGTCACCAATCTCGTTGAGGCGCACGTGCTCGTGCTGCTCACCGATCGCGATGGCTTGTACGAATCCGATCCTGATGTCGATCCGGACGCGCCGCTGGTTCGTTTCGCGCGGGCCAACGACACGCGGCTCGTCAAGATGGCCGGCAATGTCGCAGGTGCGGTAGGCGTTGGTGGAATGGCGACGAAGATCGGCGCCGCGCGCGTAGCGGCGCGTTCCGGTGCACACACGATGATCGCAAACGGCGCCACAGTGGATGTGTTGGTGAAACTTCGGGCAGGCGAATCCGTCGGCACACTATTGGCGCCAGACGTCGAGGTGCTGTTGGCGCGCAAACGCTGGATTGCGGGACAACTCAAAACGAAGGGTGAACTGGTGCTGGATGCTGGCGCCGTCCGCGTGTTGCGTCATGGCGGAAAGAGTCTGCTCCCGGTCGGCGTCACTGCCACCCACGGCAAGTTCGCCCGCGGCGAAGTGGTGTTGTGTCTAGATCCGGACGGCGGTGCGGTGGCGAAGGGGCTCGTCAACTATTCGAGCGACGAGACCCAGAAGATCCTCGGCTGCTCTACCCGGGACATTGAGGGGCGGCTCAGCTACGTGCGGGAGCCCGAGCTGATGCATCGGGACAACCTGGTGTTGCTTTGACGTTCTCAGCCCGCCAGGGCTTTGACCTGCGCGTTCATCCTGGCTTTGTGGCGTGCCGCCTTGTGGCGGTGGATGATTCCTTTGGTGACCATGCCGTCGATCACCGGGATTGCGGCAGTCAGCGCGGCTTGCGCATCCACCTTGTTACCGCTCGCGATCGCCGCTTGCGTACGTTTGATGGACGTTCGCACCATCGAGCGCTGACTCGCGTTCTGACGGCGGCGTTTCTCGCTTTGTCGCGCGCGTTTGCGAGCGGATGCACTGTTGGCCAAGCTGATCTCCTCGAGGAAATTCGGGAAAAAATGAAGCGCGGTAATATGCCGTCGGGGCGGGCGAGTGTCAACCAACGAACCGGGTGACCCTCGCGCACCCGGTTCGCCCGATGCATCGAAGGATGCCGGTGCTGCGGAGATTTCCCCTGCGCTAGACGAGGGTCCGCCGACGCAGGAAACGCAGAATCTCGGCCGGCACGGCAGCGTCGTGGCGAGCATGACGTTCCTCTCTCGCATCTCCGGGCTGGTTCGCGACATCGTGGTGTCGTATTTCTTCGGCGCCACGCCGGCCGCCGACGCATTCTTCGTCGCGTTTCGTATTCCCAACTTTTTCCGCCGGCTGTTTGCCGAGGGCGCGTTTTCTCAAGCATTCGTTCCGGTATTGGCCGGTTATCGCAACCGCGGCCCGATGCAGCAGATGCGCGAATTTGTTGCGGTAATGGGCGGCAACTTCATCGTCGTGATGACGTTCATCAGTCTGCTCGGTGTGGCGGCCGCGCCACTGTTCGTCATCGTCTTCGCGCCGGGCTTCAGCGACGACCCGAAGCGGATGAGCATGACGGCAGAGATGTTGCGAATCACATTCCCCTACCTTGGGTTCATCTCGCTGACGGCGTTCGCCGGCGCGCTGCTGAACAGTTTTCATCGCTACGCGATCCCGGCGTTCACGCCGGTCTGGTTGAACGTCACGTTGATCGTTGCAGCGCTGTTCGTGGCGCCGACGTTCGAAACACCGGTCGTCGCGTTGGCGTGGGGCGTATTCGCCGCAGGCTTGATTCAGTTGCTGTTCCAGATTCCGGCATTGCGCGGCATCAACATGCTGATGCGTCCGCGCGTCGAGCTCGGCCATCCCGGCGTGCGACGCGTCGGGCGATTAATGGTGCCGGCGATCTTCGCGGGCTCGGTCAGTCAGATCAACGCACTCGTCGACTCCATGATTGCGTCGCTACTGATGTCGGGCAGCATCTCGTGGTTGTACTACTCCGACCGACTGATGGAGTTGCCGGTCGGCATCGTCGCCGTGACGATCGCGACGGTGTTGCTGCCGAATCTATCGCGGCTCAGTTCGCGCGGTGATATGGCCGCGTTCGACCGCACTGTGGACTGGGGCATACGCACCTGTCTGTTGTTCGGTTTGCCCGCGGCGGCCGCACTTTACGTGCTGTCGTTGCCGTTGATGGCGACGGTGTTCTTCCACGGCGCGATGACCGCGAACGACGTCGCGATGGCGTCGTTGTCGCTGCAGGCATTTTCAGTCGGATTGCTCGGATTCTGTCTCGTGAAGGTGGCGGCGCCGGCGTACTTCGCGCGTGAAGACACGCGCACGCCGTTCCGCATCGCGCTCGTTTCCGTCGCGTTGAACATCGTGCTGAGTCTTGCGTTGTTTCGAGTGATGGGACACGTCGGCGTCGCGTTCGCGACGACGACAGCGGCGATCGTGCAAGCGTACCTGCTGCTACGCGGCACGATTCGCCGTGGCCTTTATCGACCCGGGCGCGCATTCGCAGTGTTCTTCGCAAAAGTCGTCGCTGCGACCGCGGTGATGGTGACCCTGCTGGTCGTGCTCTCGCCGTCGTCAGTGAGCTGGCTGCACCTCTCGATGCACGCTCGCGTGATGTGGATGGGGGGGCTGTGCGCCGCGGGCGGGATCGCTTACTTCAGCGTGCTTCTGTTGGCGGGTTTCCGGCCGCGCGATCTGCGTTATCACGTTTGACTCGTGCGTATAATGCGGTTGCGCGTCCTTCGAACCATTTCGTTGCTCTGAGTCCTCCATGGAGATCATTCGCGGCCTACACAACATTCGCCCGGAACACCGGGGATGTGTCGCGACGATCGGCAATTTCGACGGCGTACATCACGGCCATCAACTATTGCTCGCGCACTTGAATGCAAAGCGCGATGAACTAGCGTCGCCTAGTGTTCTGATCACGTTCGAGCCGTTGCCGCGCGAATATTTCGGCGGCGGCGTCAAACCCGGACGTCTGACGCGCTTCCGCGAGAAGGTGACGTTACTGATGCGCACCGGTATCGATCGAATGATCTGTCTGCCATTCAACGAACAGGTGTCGCAGATCACCGCGACATCCGTCATCGAGGATTTCCTGGTTGGGCAACTCGGTGTGCGTTACGTCGTGGTTGGCGACGACTTTCGCTTCGGCCGCGGCCGCGAGGGCGACTACGCCATGTTGAAGCGGGGCGGCGACCGGCTTGGGTTCGACGTGAGTCACATCGGCACGCTGACGTTCGATCACGAACGTGTCTCGAGTAGCCGTATCCGCGAAGCGCTCGCGGGAGGCGACATCCGGCTTGCGGAAAAACTGCTCGGACATCGGTTCTTCATCATGGGGCACGTGATCTACGGTCGTCAGTTGGGCCGCCAGCTCGGCGTGCCTACGGCGAACATCCGGCTGAATCGGTATCGCGCTCCGCTCGAAGGCGTGTTCGCGGTAACGGTAAATGGGCTCGATCGTCCGTATGAAGGTGTCGCGAACATAGGCGTTCGACCGACGATCGGCGGAAAGGAACCGCTGCTCGAAGTGCATCTGTTCGATTTCGCCGGTGATGTGTACGGACGCCTGTTGACGGTCACCTTCCGGCACAAGTTGCGTGACGAGCGGCAGTTCGCTTCGCTCGACGCGCTGAAGACACAAATTGCGGCCGACATCGCCGAAGCGCGCGGTTGGTTTGGAGAGACGCGTGGTTAAGTGGCTTGCGGTAGCCGGCGGCGTTTGGGTCGTCGACCGAGTGACGAAAGGAATCGTGAACAGCCAGCTGGCGCTAGGACAAGAGGTGCCGATACTGCCGGTCTTCAGCTGGATCCGACTGCACAACGAGGGCGCCGCCTTCAGTTTTCTCGCGACCCAAAGCGGGTGGCAACGCTGGGTATTCGTCGTGTTGGCGATCGGATTTTCGATTTATCTGTTGACGGAAATGCGGCGCCTGCCGGCATCCGATCGATTGCTGGGGTGGGCGTACGCCCTCGTGCTGGGTGGTGCGCTCGGCAATCTCTGGGACCGCGCAGTCCACGGTTATGTGGTGGATTTCGCGCTCGCGCACTACGCAGACCACTACTTTCCCGCGTTCAACGTTGCGGATTCGGCGATTTCGATAGGCGCGGTTCTGTGGATCGTGTCGATGCTGCGCGACTCCCGTCGCGAGCGCGCTGCACGAGCGACCTGACCCAACAGATGACCACGGTCGGGCCTGAAACGCGCGTCACGCTGCACTTTTCCATCCTCCTCGAGACGGGCGAAGAGATCGACTCGACCCGCCGGTCGCGCCCGGCGACGTTCGATGTCGGTGACGGGAGCCTGCTGCCCGGCTTCGAACGCGCGCTATTCGGTCTTTCCGCCGGCGCCGATGAGCAATTACGCGTCGCCGCCGCTGACGGATTCGGTGAACTGCGGGAAGAAAACCTCCGGTTCATGCCACTCGCACAATTCGCCTCGGATATCACGCCGGAACCCGGTCTCGTGGTGTCGTTCGCCGGCCCGGGCGGTGAATTGCCCGGGGTTGTACGGTCGGTCGAAGGTGATCTGGTGGTAGTGGACTTCAATCATCCGTTGGCCGGAAAGGATCTCATTTTCGATGTTTCGATTCTGAAGGTCGAAGCAATCCCTCATTAATCTGCTGGTTACGCGGTTTTCCCGCTCATCGGTCGATTCGGACCGTTCGGCGGAGTCCGGTTGGGCGGCCGCGGATGGATCGATAGAGTCCCGAAGGCGTATACCCGAACATCAATTGAAGGCACAACGCATGCGGACTCGCGGATTCACGCTGATCGAGCTCCTGGTGGCGCTTGCGATCATGGCAATCATTTCGGCTGTCGCTGTACCTATCTATCAGGAGTACAGCGTTCGCACCCAGCGTACGAATGCCGAGAAGGACTTGATGCTCTGCGCGCAGAGCATGGAGCGGCTCGCCAGTGCCACGTTCACTTATGCGGGTCATGTCGGCGGTGGGGATACCGGCGCTGTGACCGCGAACATCTGCGTGCCTAGCACGACGATGTACTCGATTGTGGTGACGGCAGCGAATGCGAACGTGTTCACGATTCGGGCGACGCCGACGTCGGGGCCGGTAATGGGGAACGGCATCCTCGAGATCGACGCTAGCGGCGCGCAACGGTGGGACAGAAATAACGATGGGGACTTCGGTGACACGAACGAAACGGAGTGGGGGCACTGATTGGGGGGCGATCGCCGGGGACCGGCGGACGGTCGCAACAATCTGGTTACACCGCTCATCCTGCAGGAAGCTTCCATTCATCGGCGTTTGCTTTCATCCCGCCACGGCTTCCATAGACTGGCCCCACACCCGTCATGGGGCAGTAGCGATGCCGGTTCTCAACCGACCATCGAGTGAGTGACGAGGATATGAAACGAGTTTCCACATCATTCGGTTCGCGCCCCGCGCAGCAGCGCGGCATCACGATCATCGAAATCATGGTCACGCTCGCCATTGCGTCGGTTCTGATCGGCCTGGCAGTGCCGGCCTTCAATGCCTTTGTTGCCCAACGGACGCTGACGGCGCAGGTGAACGATTTCCTCGTTGCCGTGCAGTATGCCCGCAGCGAAGCCGGCCGACGCGGCGCTACGGTCTCGGTTCAAGCCGTCAACCCCGCAGGTGCGGCGAACGAGTGGGGTCCCGGTTGGTGTGTCGTCATCGGCACGCCAGGCGCGTGTCCCAACGATGGAACCGAGCTGCGGAACTTCGGTGCCCTTGGTGCAAACACGCTCGACGGTGCTGCTGGGCTCGACGGCGTCTCTACGCTCGCGTTCAACTCCCGCGGCCTGCTGCTGCCGCCGGCCGTAGCGGGCCGGTTCAATCTGTGCAATCCGCAGGAAGACGTCGGGCGCGAGATCTCGATCAGCGCGATCGGCCGTGTGTCGTCGCGCGAACCCCCGGTGGCCGTTTTGGACTGCAAGCCATGATGAACATGAGAAACGCACGTGGATTCTCGATGATCGAGTTGCTGGTCGCGGTACTAGTGATGGGTATCGGCGTACTGGGGATCACCGGCCTGCAGATGGTCAGTCTGCAGAACAACCGCGGCGCACTCGTGCGCGCAGAAGCGGTGCAACTCGCCTACGACATGCTGGACCGGGTGCGGGCGAACCCCGGCGCAACATACGGTCCGCTGAATCTGACGACGCCGCCGGCGGTTGCGATGAACTGCCATACGTCCGATTGCAATCAGGCGCAAATGGTGACGTTTGACCAATCGGTGTGGAAATGTTCGTTGGGTCTGTGGAACGCGAATGCCAACTGCGCGGCGTTGCGCAACGGCGTCATTTTGCCGCTGGCGTCGAATCAGCCCGGGCTGCCGAGCGGCGACGGGCAGATTCGAGTCAATGGGGCCGGCATTGTGACCATCACCGTGCAATGGCAGGAAGCCAATCAGCCGACTCCGACGTCGATCTCGATTGACAGCCAGGGATGACGCCAACATGAAACGTGCACAAGGCTTTTCGCTGATCGAACTCATGCTGGCGCTCGGACTGGGCGTCGTCGTCACTGCGGGTATCGTCGCGCTGTTTGTCGGCAACAACCAGACTTACACGCTGCTGAACGGTCAATCCCGGATGCAGGAGAACGCGCGTTTTGCGGTCGACTTCATCAGCCGATCGGCGCGCGCTGCGG
>JANLUG010000173.1:0-2110 GCA_031363335.1 Gammaproteobacteria bacterium | reverse complement strand
GTCGCTCGACCCACTCGAAGTCGCCTTTGCAGAGACCAGCTAATCGCCAAGCAACCCAAGCGATCCGTAGAGATTCAATGCGTCGTAGTAGTTGCGCTCGGAGACGATCTGGCCGTCTCTGATGTCGTAGATCGTGACGATGTCGAGCTTCACTTCGTTGCCGGTTGGTCCGGCCTGGCTGCCGTCTGCGAGCGTCATCTCGGCGCTGTTGATCGCGGCGGTGGACCATTCGGCTACGGCGAAATCCTTGCCTTCGTACAACTTTGTGATCGTCACTTTCACTTCGCCGAACGGCTTGAGCGTGCGCTCGAGTGCGTTGATCGCAGCGTCGACGCCGCGCGACTCTCCGTTCGGGTCGACGTAGCGCACGTCTGCAGCGTAGAGCGTTCGCAGCGTCGGCCAGTCGCGCGCGGCGCCGGCGTCGATCTGCTTGCGCGCGATCTGCGCCGGCGTTTGTGCGTCGCTCGCGGCGGCCGGCGCGAGCGTTGTCGCGTAAAGCGCCGCCACGTAGAACGCCACGGCGATGAGCGTGAGCATGGAACGGCGCATGTGGACCTTCGGCGATGGCGCAAGCCGACTGTACTGAACTTTATCGATGCGATACACAGTCGCTGCTGTGCGCAGCGCTGGCGTACTCTGCGCACGTTCTAAACTAGAACGCGAATCAGAACGTGAACCAGGACGATCGTGCGGATCATGACTGAAACCGATGAGACAGCTGTTGTTGCGGCGACGCGGCGCTGGATCGAACGAGCCGTGATCGGCCTCAATCTGTGTCCGTTCGCGCGCACGGCATTCGATGCGGATCGCGTTCGATACGCGGTCACCGATGCGCGCGATGCCGATGCGCTGGTGGCGGTGCTCGATGTCGAGCTGCGACGCCTGCAGGCCACTGAGCCTGCGGAGTGCGAAACGGCGTTGTTGATCCACCCGCACGTGCTTGGGGACTTTCTCGACTACAACGATTTCCTCGACCTCGTCGATGCAACGCTCGATGCGCTCGATCTAAGCGACGAGATTCAGGTGGCGAGCTTTCACCCCGACTATCAGTTCGCCGACACGTCGCCGGACGACGTCGAGAACTGTACGAACCGGTCGCCGTATCCGATGCTGCATCTGTTGCGGCAATCGAGTATCGAACGCGCGGTTGCTGCGTTTCTCGACACTGCGGCGATCTACGAAGCGAACATCGCGACACTACGGCGCCTCGGAGCGGAAGGTTGGCGCACACTCTGGCTGCAACCCGAATAGGATTTCTTAAGATGAAGAAGCTGGCGGCAATTGTGTGCTTGTCGATCGTCGTGTCGGTGCACGCCGAACAGATTGGTGAAGTGGATACGGTATTCAAACTGGTCGGCCCCGATCACAAGATCGTCGTCGATGCGTACGACGATCCGAAAGTGAGCGGCGTTGCGTGCTACGTGTCGCGTGCGAAGACAGGTGGAATGAAAGGCGCCGTGGGTGTGGCCGAAGACCTCGCGGAGGCATCGATTGCATGTCGCCAGGTCGGGCCGATCTCGTTCACGAAGAAGTTGCCGTTGCAGGAAGAGATGTTCAGCGAGCGGATTTCGCTGGTGTTCAAGAAGCTACGCGTGGTGCGGATGGTCGATGCGAAACGCAACACGCTCGTCTACCTGACGTACTCGGATCGGGTGGTGGACGGCTCGCCCGAAAACAGCCTCACCGCCGTTGCGGTCGACCACGCGACGCCGATACCGGTGAAATGACGCGCTGGCGCCGCGCGATACGATTGCTCGTTATACGATGACTTTCAGCAACTGCATCAGCAGTGTCTTGATCGGGATCTGAATCGAAAAGACGGCGAGCATGGGTATCGCCAACGGCACCAGGATCGCGAGCAGCGCGACCTTACCGATCGGCACGAAGCGCATCTTCGTCACCGATTCGTACAGCGTAACGGCGTCCGCCACCGGGCCGACACCGGCGGGTTCCAGCACGTCGTCCTGCGGCGCGGGATCACCAACGATCCAACGCTGTCGCACTGCGCGGCCCTGCTCACCGACGAGGCGGCTGTATTCGATCTTTGCGATCCGCTTTGCAGCCATCAGTTTCGGCGCGAAGAGCAACAGCGGCGACAGCAGGATCAGCG
>JANLUG010000159.1:0-4747 GCA_031363335.1 Gammaproteobacteria bacterium | reverse complement strand
CCGCTCAGCAGCAAGGCGCCGGACCATCCGCGCAACGAAACGTGGCTCGTGCAGAATACCGAGGCCATACGCGGCCATGTTCCATACGACGACTACCGGCTAGCCCGCAATACCGTGGAGAGCATCGGCTCGATGCTCCGGCGCGAAGATGTGAAGCGGTTGCCGCGCGGCGTGATTCACGGCGACATCTTCCGGGACAACGTCTTGTTCTCCGAACGCGGCCTCACAGGTGTACTCGACTTCCATCACGCCGCCGCCGGCTATTGGATCTACGATCTCGCCGTAGTCGCGAACGATTGGTGCAACGACAACAGCGGTGTGCTCGATTCGGATCGAACGCTCGCGCTTCTGCGCGCATATCACGCAATCCGACCGCTGACGCTACCCGAAATCTGGTACTTCCCGATGTTCGCGCTCTATGCCGCCGCGGCGTTCTGGCTATCGCGCCTGACCATTTCGATAAGGCGCAACGCGGATTCGCAGATCCGCGTCAATAATCCGGAAGAGTTTCAGCGGATCGTCGAACAACACTCCGCGCACTTCTACTATCTGGACGCTCGATTGCTGGCGTGATCCCGTCAGGACCTGCGCGCGATCGACTTGTACGCCATCAGGATTCTGTCGGTCTGATGCGGAAGCTTCATGAATCCAGCGTAGTGGCCCTGCGGGTCGATGATGACGATGTTGCCGGTGTGATCGATCACGTAGCCGCCGTTTGCGTCGGGCACTTTCATGAATGCGACGTTGAGCTGCTGTGCAAACGCCGCCAGCGCATCGTGCGAGCCGGTCACGCCGGTGAAGCGCGGCGAGAACGCTTCGACGTATTTGGCGATGACGCCGGCATCGTCTCGCTCCGGGTCGACTGAGACGAAGTAGATCTTCAGCTGGTCGAGCAGGTCTTTCCGGCCCGATTCCGCGAGCTTCTTTTCGACCTGAGCGAGCGCGGCCAACGTCACCGGACAGATGTCGGGGCACGACGTGAATCCGAAATACATCAGCGACCAATGGCCGTTGAGGCTCGCGTTGTCGAAGGTATCGCCGTGTTGATCGGTCAAGCTGAACGGCGCGATGTCACGAGGAGTGGGCAACAGGAACGTGCCTTGCTCCTTCAGCGCGGCTTCGTCGAGAAGCGGCTCGCGCGAAACGCTGTAGACCAGTGTGCCGAGAACGATCGCCACGAACGCGACGCACAGCAGAACCGTCGAACGAACGCCGCTGCTCACGCCGGGTTTCCGGCGATTCCGCTCGTCAGTGCAGGAAGGCCGAAGGGCAAGTAGTGATCCACGAGCAGTGCGATGAACAACAGCCCCAGATACAGGATTGAATAGCGAAACGTCTCGATCGGCGCGCTGGGATTCCGCGCGCGCAGCAGCGTCACTGCCCAGTACACGAATCCGATACCGAGCGCTGACGCCGACGCGAGATAGATCAATCCGCTCATCGCGATCAGATACGGCAACAGGCTGACCGCGACGAGAATCAGCGTGTAGAACAGGATGTGCCAGCGCGTGTAAACGTCGCCGTGCGTCACGGGCAGCATCGGCACGTTCGCGTTGCGATACTCTTCCTTGCGGTCCAGCGCCAGCGCCCAGAAGTGCGGCGGCGTCCACGCGAAGATGATCAGCACCAGCAGCAGCGCACCCGGCTCCACGCTGTTGCTCACGGCGGCCCAACCGAACAGCGGTGGTGCGGCGCCGAACAAACCGCCGATCACGATGTTCTGCGGCGTCGCCCGTTTCAGAAACAGCGTGTACACGATTCCGTAGCCGAACCACGACGCGAGATTCAACCAGGCCGTTAGTGGATTGACGAGCTCGTGCAGCACACCCATGCCGGTGATGCCGAGCAACGCGGAAAACAACAGCCCTTGTTTTGGCGTGACTCGCCCGGTTGCAACGGGGCGATCGTGCGTGCGCGCCATACGCGCGTCGATCTCTGCGTCGGCGATGTGATTGACCATCGCGGCAGACGCCGCCACCAGCGCGATCCCCAGCGTGCCGAAGATCAACGCGTTGACCGGCACCATTCCGGGCGTGGCGAGGAACATGCCGACGATTGCACACAACAGCATCAGCAACACGACGCGCGGCTTGCACATTTCGAGGAAATCACGCCACGTCGCGCGTGCGATCGGCGCTGCCAGCTCACTCATCGGGGGATCCCAGAACGGAAGGAGCGATAGTTTACTGTAATGACTCCGAGCAACAAGAGCGCGCCGGTGGCGTTGTGGGCCGTCGCGACCGGCAACGGCAACGTCAATACTACGTTCGCGATGCCGAGTGCGATCTGACCGAGCAACAGCGCGGACAGAACGATCCCCAGGCGCCGCGCGGCTCGGCTCGCCAACAATCGGACTGCCAGGCTCCCCACCGCGAAGAAGACGAGGACCGCACCGATGCGATGGCCCATGTGAATGGCTACGCGCGCGGTGTTATCGAGCAGCCCACCGAGATAATTCGGCCCGATGTCCTGAAAGACATCGAATCCCTCGGCCGCATCCATTTCCGGCCACCAGGCACCGTGGCACGTCGGAAAATCGGGGCAGGCGAGTGCTGCGTAGTTCGACGTGGTCCAGCCGCCCAACGTTACCTGCGCAATGACCGCGATCAGCGCGACAACCGCGTGCGGCCGCAGCGTGGTCGCGATAGCCGTCGATGGGGTAACGCGCAGATACAGCAGCCATAGCAGACTGAGCGTGGCGAAGCCGCCGAGCAGGTGCGTCGTGACCACCTGCGGCCACAACTTGAGCGTGACCGTCCACATTCCGAATGCGGCTTGCAGGATCACCAGCACCACCAGTGCAAGCGGCAATCGCAGCGGCAGTCCGTCCTCGCGACCGCGAATCGCGACTGCGGCCACCGCGAGTATCAACAGCCCCAACGTGCCGGCGACGTATCGGTGGACCATTTCGGGCCACGCTTTGTGCGCCTCGAACGGCGCGTGCGGGAAGCGCGCTTCGGCCGCCTCCACGTTGGCCGCCGCACCCGGAACAGACAGGTAGCCGTAGCACCCAGGCCAGTCGGGGCAGCCGAGTCCGGCATCCATCAGACGCGTGTACGCGCCGAGCACCACCACCGCAAACGCAAGCGCGACACCGGCCGCGGCGATTCGCCGCAGCCACACGCGTGACTGATCACTCACCCGCCGTTCAGCCAATGTGCGATACCTTCAACAATTGCTTGAGGTCCTGCAGCACGGGCTTCGCGGCGTCGGCGTAGTCGTACCGCAGCACTATGTTTCCTAACGGATCCACGATGTAGACGCCGGGGCGCAGAACATCCGGATCGCCAGTGAAGCGCGTCAACTCCGGGTACTGCGACAGCGATGGATCGAATGGAACGCCGCCCAGTTCCACCAGGCTGCGCTTCACACGCGAGGCATCACGCCCCAGCAGGATGTGCAGCTGGTGCAACTGATGGACTGCGGCTTGACAGTCGGCGGCGCACCCATCGCGCGCCACGGTCACCAGCCACCACTGACCGCTGTTGAGCATGGATGAGCTCGCATCACCCGCGGTCAAGTGCAGATCGCCAACGGATACGATTGGATTCAACAACTCGCCACGGTTCGTAGTACCCCACGGTTTCGCGCTGCGGGACGACTCATAGAGCCAGAATGCGCCAAGCAGCGGCACGATCGCGATCGCAAACAAGCCGACCAGCATGATCCGGTTGCGTCGTATCAGATGAGCTTCGGCCGTCATTCGTCGCGTCCTCGTCGCAGACCCAGAACCACATACGCCACCAGCAGCGCGATCGCCATACCGAACCACTGCACCGCATAACCGATGTGTCGCGTGGCCGACATTTCCTCACCCAGCACGATCGGTTCGAGGCTGCCGGGTTCATCCTCTTCGAGTCTGAACTCCATCGGAATCGCACCGCCGATCTCTCCGCTCATCCGAACCCCATCGAATTGTTCGACGCGCTTCGGCCAGCCGTCATTCCACGCGCTGTCATCCGCCGTGGTGCGGCTCGCGCTCCACAACACACCGACGATGCGGACGTTGCCGGTGGGTGTCGGCGCGTCGGGCAGATCGCTGCGCGACACCGGTGCCGCGACCCAGCCGCGATCGACGAGCATCCGCCGGCCGCCGACGGTATCGAACGGCGTCACCACAACGTATCCCGGCACCCCTCGGCGCGTATGGTTGTCTACGAGAAACTGCCGGGCGCCGTCGTAGCGACCGTCGATGCGCGCTCTCGCGAATAGTGGTGCGCTTTCCAATTGCGTCTCGTCGATCGGCAGCGCGCCGTAACTCGCCAGTCGCGCTTCCTCTATCGCCTGCTTCTGGCCCGCGCGATCGATCTGCCAGAATCCGAGACTGATCGTTAGCGGCATGAACACCGCGACCAGCACCGTCATCCTCGCACCGGGTCGGAAGCGCGCCACGATCCTTACCGCCGCCGGACGTCTGGGTTAGAGTGCTCGCACTCCATCCCTCCGGATCGTCGCGTGTTTCTCAAGGCGCTCATCGTATTTCTACTCGTCGGAGTGATCGCGAGCCTGTTCACCGGTCTCGGCTTTCTCTTCAAAGACAGCGACCGGCCGGGCTCGAAGCGCACGCTCTACGCACTCGGTGTGCGGATCGGTTTCGCGGCGGCGCTGCTCGCCGCGATCGGGTACGGTCTTGCGACCGGCCAGCTCGCGCTGCACGCGCCCTGGTATGGCCGTTAGCCGATCAGAGCACGTAGACGAAAATGAACAGGCACACCCAGACGACGTCGACGAAGTGCCAGTACCACGA
>JANLUG010000136.1:0-1230 GCA_031363335.1 Gammaproteobacteria bacterium | reverse complement strand
GCACCGTACCGACTTTTGGCGGAATCAAAGGTACGGTCACGTCGATCAGGATTTTGCCTTCGAGCCCAGCGCGCACCGATTCAAGTGTCGACAACTGGTGTTCGAACGGCACGGTCAGCACGACGATGTCGCCGGCGGCGGCGGCGGCGGAGTTCACCATCGCGCGTGCGGGTGTCTGCGGGCTGATCTTCTTGAGATCCGCGACCGCTGCGTCGGCTTTCTCCTGCGTGCGCGAACCGATGATGATCGCGTGCCCGGCCTTGGCCCAGCGAATGGCGAGCCCCGTGCCGAGATCGCCGGTGCCGCCGAGAATTGCGATGGTCTCTTTTGCCATGAACGTCCTCCAAATGAGCGGTGGATTCTAGCCTTAATCGCGCGGTGGCCGCGCACGTATGCGGCTTGACCCGTCGGCGGAATGCTGTTGCTATCGCCGGCCCTGCAGATTGTGGAGTCGACTGATGCGCATCGGAATGATCATCGGCACGGAAGGCGCGACGATAAGCGACCTCGTCAAGACCGCGCAGCGAATGGAAGAACTGAAGTTCGCGAGCGTCTGGATGGCGCAGATGATGTCGTACGACGCGATCGGCGCGTTGTCGGTGATCGGCCATGCGACGAAGCGGATCGGGTTGGGCACAGGCGTCGTGCCGACCTATCCGCGGCATCCGACGGCACTGGCATCACAGGCGCTCACCGCAGCGGCGGCGAGCGACAATCGCTTCCAGCTTGGAATCGGGCTATCGCATCAGATCGTCATTGAGAACATGTTGGGATTCTCGTATGCGAAACCCGCGTCGCACATGCGCGAATACCTGCAGGTGCTTGGTCCGCTGCTGCGCGGCGAGACGGTGCAGCACGACGGCGACGAATATCACGTCCATGGCGTAGCGATATCGGTGCCGGGCGCGAAGCGCGTGCCGTTGCTCGTCGCGGCGCTCGGCCCCGCGATGTTGAAGCTCACCGGCGAACTCGCCGACGGTACCGTTACGTGGATGGTCGGGCCGAAGACGATGGAAAAACACATCGTGCCGTCGCTTTCCGCAGCGGCGCGAGATGCGGGCAAGCCTGCCCCCATCGTGGTCGGCGGCTTTCCCCTTCACCGCGGCGGCGTGCGGGTCCTTGGAATCGGCCACGAAGAAGTCCAGGCGGGTGCGCTGGTTGGCGCCGATGTGGTTGCCGAGTCCACCGGAGATCACAGAGTACTCCGCGCCAGAATCCACGCGGTTGGGG
>JANLUG010000134.1:0-1264 GCA_031363335.1 Gammaproteobacteria bacterium | reverse complement strand
GTTGTCGGCGCGCACGCCGACGGCCACCGCGATGGCGGCGATGACGCTCGACCATCTCTCCGGCGGGCGGATGATCCTCGGGCTGGGAGTCTCTGGTCCGCAGGTTGTCGAGGGCTGGTACGGCGCGCCCTTCAGTCAACCGTTGGCGCGCACGCGCGAATACATCGACATCATCCGCCAGGTGTTGCGACGCGAGGAACCCGTAGCAAACGCAGGCCCGCACTATCCGCTGCCGTACACCGGCGAAGGCGCTTGGGGTTTGGGCAAGCCGTTGAAGTCGATCGTCCATCCGCTGCGCGCCGACCTGCCGATCTTCATGGGCGCCGAAGGTCCGAAGAACGTCGCGTTGGCCGCGGAGCTCGCGGATGGTTGGCTGCCCTTGTACTACTCACCGTTCCGCAACGACGTGTACAAGGCGTCCCTCTCGAATGCCAAACCGGGCTTCGAGATTTCGCAGGGCGTCGTCGTGAACATCACTGACGACATCGAGAAGGGGCTGCTGCCGATCAAGAACATGCTCGCGCTTTACGTAGGCGGCATGGGCGCTAAACAGCGCAACTTCCACAAGGAACTCGTTGCTCGGATGGGATTCGAGGCCGAAGCGAATGTGATTCAAGAGCACTATCTGGCCGGCCGCAAACAGGAAGCGGCGCTGGCCGTGCCGACGAAACTCGCTGACGAGATCTCGTTGGTCGGACCCATCGGCCGGATTCGCGAACGCCTGGCTGCGTGGCGCGAGACGCCGGTGACCTCGCTGCTGGTGTCGGCGCGCAATCCCATCGAGTTGCGTGCGCTGGCCGACGTCGTTCTGGGTGCATAGCGCCTAAAGACGTTCCTTGACCACCAGCAGAATCTGCATCGATTGCACGTCGGGGCCATCGACCAGCGGAAACGCAAAATCGACGTGCAGCACACGGTCCTGGCGCGTGCGGGTCGATTCGAAGCGGAATCCGAAACCGACGTCCGCGAGCGTCCCGTATCCGCCGCCGCCGGGACCGTCTGAGAACCACGTTCGACCGGCATCGGCGAACGCCGCAAGGCCGACCCGGACGATGCGCGCAATGTAGATGTCGGTGAAGTAACGTTCCTCCAGGCTGAACAAGTAACTCCGGTTGCCCCATTGGTATCGGCTCGGATAACCGCGCAGCCCCGTGTCGCCGCCGCCGAGCAGCTGTTGATCCGTCGACAGATTGTGTACCGCCCTACCCTCTAGCGTCGCAGCCAGACTGAATCGACCGGTCTGTTGCTGGCGATACGTCGCGAA
>JANLUG010000117.1:0-1745 GCA_031363335.1 Gammaproteobacteria bacterium | reverse complement strand
ATCCCTCCCCCAAGCGAGGAGGACATCGTTGATGGCGAAAACACCGAAGGCATCGAACGAGGTTGTAAACAAATCGCCGCCGCCGAAGGCAAAGGCGCCGAAGGTGAAAACTTTCAACCTGCATTGGGGCAGCGGCATCGTCGAGGAAGAGGCGATGATCACGACGCAGTATCACAGGCCGTGTCTGCAACTGCTCAAGTTCACCGACGGCGAGGCTAAGGGGCAGTACGAAGTACGTTTCTGTTTCTACGACCACCGTGGCGGCTTCCAACGCTCGCCGATGATCCTCGAAGAAAGCCAATTCGACGCGATGCGTCAGGCGCTGGCTAGCACGCCGAAGCTGAAGAAGATCATTTCGAAGCTCGTCCGCTGAGGCGCCCGCGCCATGGCAACAGCCTGTGTTCCGTTTCGCCGACGACGGCTTCGATGCGCTGACGAGCGGCGTCAGCCTGTGGCAGCGCGCCGTCGCCGTGCTGAGCCCACCACGAGCGCCACGACGACAGCACCTTGGCGTGCCGTCCGGATTCGGTGTGAATCTCGGCGGATTTGACGAGCAGGCGTTGCTCCAGCACCCGGCAGACGTCGCCGAGTTTCTCTACCGAGTCCCACGCGGCGGTGGTTGTGTTGATCGGATCGGCGTCGACGCGCTCGAGCAAATGCCGCGCAGCGGACGATAGTCCGCCGATCTGCCACGGCTCGCGGGCCATCCCAATCGCGACGACGTCTGCCCACAACGTATCCCAGAGGTGCGTGACTTTGCCGGCGAGCAGCCGCGCATCGGCAACGCGAGGGTGCTGTTCGAGGTCCTCGCACACCCAATAGATGACATTCGATTTCGGATGCGCCCACCACGAACCGCGGATCGTTTCGCCGGCAACGATATTGGCAACGCTCGCGAATTCGCGACCCGCCTGTAGCAGCAGCTCTCGGCGTTGCAATTCTTCGACCACGCGTTGCGTGGCGGCGGTGGTTTCCTGCGGACGGGTCATGGTTGCTGGCATATGTGACGCGACTGACTGATCATTGCGCGCGAACGCATTCGCGTAAATCCCATTGGGGCAATCTTCGTGACCGCTCTGCATTGAAGCGTCCTATCGTCGCGTTCGAAATCGATACCGATGGAGATTGGGTCGCCCAACTCAATTGCGGCCATCCGCAGCACGTTCGCCACAAGCCGCCGTTCACGATCCGCGAATGGGTAACGACGGCGCAGGGACGCGCGGACATGCTCGGGTCGTGCCTCGACTGCGTGCGATGCGACCGATTCGAGCTGCCGGAATCGTTCGTCGCCTACAAACGCACACCTGAATTCGACGAGACGACGGTGCCCGCCGGATTACGGCGCGATCATTCGACGAAAGTCGGCGTGTGGGCCAGGGTCGTCGTGCTGAGCGGCCGGTTGAGATACTGCGTCGATGCGTTGAATACGGACGTCGAGCTGTCGCAAGATCGCACCGGCATCGTCGTGCCGGAAGTGCTGCATCATGTCGAACCGATCGGCGCCGTACGCTTCTATGTCGAGTTCTATCGAACCCCGTGAGGACTGATGGGTAAGTGATGGGTAAAGGCAGGATCGAGGCATTCAGCGACGGCGTGATCGCGATCATCATCACGATCATGGTGCTGGAGCTGAAAGTGCCGCATGGCGCGGAACCGGCGGCACTGGTGCCGTTGATACCTGTGCTGTTGAGTTACGTACTCAGCTTCATCTACGTCGGCATCTACTGGAACAACCACCACCACAT
>JANLUG010000095.1:0-5907 GCA_031363335.1 Gammaproteobacteria bacterium | reverse complement strand
GTGCCCGAACACGCCCCGCGCAACGAAGGTTGACGCAACCGGCTGCCCGATTCCGGTCGCGACGACGTTCGATCTGACGGTCGAGTTCGCATTCAACTCGGCAGAGATCAACGATCTGTCGTTCCGCGAACTGCGCCAGGCGATGACGTTCATGCGCGAGCATCCCGATCAGAAGGCGCTCGTCGAAGGCAATACGGACAGCGTAGGCGGCGACGCGTACAACCAGAAACTGTCCGAACGTCGGGCGGCCGCGGTTAAAGACGTGCTCGTCAAGTCCGACATCGATGCCAGCCGTATCACAACGGTCGGCTATGGTGAGACTCGACCGGTAACATCCAACGATACGGAAGAGGGGCGTGCGAAGAATCGGCGCGTCTCGATCGTCGTAAAGTGATGTGCTGAACTAGGGCCCTAAAAGGTGGCCTGAAACGCCGATGCGCCTACACGGGCCTCGGCGTTTCGCTTTTCTGGAGCGGGAGTTGCGTCATGAAGGTCCTCGGCGTTGCCGTCATCGTGGTGCTGCTGTTGGTGGTCGGCGTGTTCGTCTATGTCAGCTACAACACCAATTCGATCGTGAAGAATGCGATCGAGACGATGGGCACGCAGTATCTCGGCGCGCCGGTTCAGGTCAAGGAAGTGGCGATCACGCTGCAGGACGGCAAGGGTACGCTGACGAACCTGGAGGTCGGCAATCCGGCGGGCTATGACGGCGCCTATGCACTGCGTATCGGCGCGGTAGCGGTTGAGCTGGACGTTGCGCACTCGAGTACGGAGCTGGTCGTACTGAAACGCGTGACAATCGACGGTGCCCGCGTTGCCGCAATCGCGAAGACGCCGAAGGACACCAACTTTCGCGTGCTGTCGTCCAATGTCCCAGCGTCGGGCGGTTCGACCATCAAGCTGATCATCGACAAGCTGGATCTGACGAATACGCAGGCGACGGTGTCGTCGCCGCTGCTGGCGCGGGCAATGGAGGTGAACGTGCCGGATGTACATCTCACCGACATTGGTCGTTCGAGCGGCGGAGTCGACGCAGGAACAGTGATTGCACAGGTGTTGGCGCCGATCACGAAGGCCGTAACGCGAGCGATGACTGATGCGGGCATGAAGGGCCTCGGGGTCGATCCCGAACAATTGAAGTCGGATGCCGAGCAGCGATTGCGCGAGACGATGCGCGGCCTCGGCCACCCGACGAACTGATGACGACGGGAGTTCCGGTATGCCTGCATTTGCCAACCTGCTCTACGAAGTCGCCGACGCGCTCGCACTGATCACGATCAACCGACCCGACAAACTCAACGCCATCTCTCTCGCGACACTCGACGACCTACGCGCGGCGGTGGCGATTGCTGCAGACGATCCGGCGGTGCGCGTCATCGCGATCACCGGCGCCGGCGAGAAGGCGTTCGCATCCGGGTCTGATTTGTCGGAAGTGCTGAACCGCGACTTCGAGAAGGCGTTGGAGCCGATCGTGCAGGGGTTGGCGGATCAGCTCGAACGCACGCCGAAACCGACCATCGCGGCGATCAACGGCATCTGCATGGGCGGTGGGCTCGAGGTAGCGCTCGGTTGCGACCTTCGGGTCGCGGTAACGACCGCTACATTCGCCACACCCGAAGGCAAACTCGGCATCATCCCCGGCGGCGGTGCCACGGCGCGACTGCCCAGAATTGTTGGGCGAGGTTGGGGCATGGAAATGCTGCTGATGGGCGAACCGATCGACGCGCAACGCGCACTACAGATCGGGCTCGTTACGCGACTGGTCGCGCCGGGCGAGTTGATGACGGAGGTTCGCCGCATGGCGCGGCATCTCGCGAATTTTGCGCCGTTCGTTCCTCGCACGATGAAAGCGATGGTGCATTTCGGAATGGACGGCAGCCTTGCCGCAGCGCTGATGCTCGAAAAATACGCTCAAGGCGCTTTGGTGCAGACCGACGACAAGGTCGAAGGAATCACCGCATTTCTCGAAAAGCGCAAGCCGGACTTTCACGGACGCTAGCGCCTCCTGGCCGGATGTCCATCCGGTTGATCCCGATATTTTGCTGATGGATACTGCGTGTCCTTTGCGTCGTCGCGCCTTGGTGCGGGCGACGCGAATGTCCGCTCATTTGAAAAACGGGGGAAAGCATGACGATCAAGAATTTTGCGATCGAGGCGAGCCACATCATGATGTTTGCTCGCTCGATCGGTGACGACAACCCGATCTACTACGATGCCGAGCACGCCAAGACCACCGAACCGAAGGCGATCATTGCGCCGCCGACGTTCGTGCAGTCGAGCGCGCAGTTCGATCCTGACTACTTTCTGCGTCCGAAAAGCGGCCAGCCCTGGTTCGGCTCCGGCAAAGAGCCGACCGGAATCAAGCCGTCGAAAAGCGGTGGCGGCGGCGGTGGTGGTGGTGGCGGTCTGCATGCGGAGCAGCATTACGAGTATCACCGCAACCCGAAGGTCGGCGACGTGCTGACCGCAACGACGAAGCCCGGCAAGACCTGGGAAAAAGAGGGCAAGCGGTCGGGCAAGCTGGTGTTCTCCGAATCGATCACCGAATACCGTGATCAGAAGGGTGAACTCGTGGTAACAGCGCGTGGTGTCGGTGTGCGCACCGAACGCCCGGTCGAACAGAAGTAGGGGACGAACAATGGCACTCAAGGCAAGCGAACTCAAAGTGGGCGACACGTACACCGAACGTCTCGTCGAAGATCTGAAGCGCACGCAGATCGTGCAATACGCCGGCGCATCCGGTGACTACAACCCGTTGCACACCGACGAAATCTTCACCACGAAAGTGGCCGGCTACCCGTCGGTATTTGCGCACGGCATGTTGAGCATGGGCATGACCGGCCGGATGTTGACGAACTACGTCGGCGACGGTCGTCTGACGAAGTTCGGCGTTCGGTTCACGAGCCAGGTGTGGCCGGGCGACACGCTCGATGCAACGGCAACCGTCGATGCGGTTCGTAAAGAAGGCGGCAAAAGCTTCGTCGATCTCACGGTCGCCACCGTCAATCAGAACGGTGTCGAAGTGATCAAGGGCAACGCCACCGCGCGCGTCGACTGACGCTTACCGGGCGAGTTTCCGGAAATAGTCGAGCGCCTCTGGATTCGCCAGGGCGCCGACGTTCTTGACGTCTCGGCCATTGACGATGTCGCGAACGGCGAGCTCCACCAGCTTGCCGCTGCGCGTTCTTGGAATGTCCGGCACGGCGATGATTGCGTCAGGCACGTGACGCGGACTCGTACCGGTGCGGATCGCCTGCTTGATGCGCCGTTCGAGCGCTGCGTCGAATGCCGACCCCGGCTTCAATCGCACGAACAGAATCATTTCGATGTCGTCCGCCACGTCGCGTCCGATCGCGATGCACTCGAGCACTTCATCGATCGTTTCCACCTGGCGATAGATTTCGGCGGTGCCGATGCGAACGCCGCCGCGGTTCAACACCGCATCTGAGCGGCCGTGAATGACGACACCGCCGTGTTCGGTGAACTCGCCATAGTCGCCGTGGTGCCATACCCCCGGAAACCGTTCGAAGTACGCGGCGCGATAGCGAGCGCCGTCCGGGTCATTGAGAAAACCGATCGGCATCGATGGGAACGGCCGCGTGCAGACCAGCTCGCCTTTGCCGTGCGGAAGCGCTTCGCCGGCATCGTCGAAGAATACGACGGCCATGCCGAGCCCGGCGGACTGAATCTCTCCCGGATACACCGGCAGCGTCGGGTTGCCCAATGCGAAGCAGCCGATGATGTCGGTACCGCCGGTGATAGAAGACAATCGCACCTTTGCCAGATTGTTGTATGCCCACTGAAAGCTCTCGGCAGGCAGCGGGGAGCCGGTGGACAGAATCGATCGCAGTCCGGTGAGCCGGTGATGCCGGTGCGCCAAGTAGTGATTCTTGGCGAGGTTCGACAGAAATCCCGGGCTGATGCCGAGGTGATCCACGCGCTCCTCATCGGCATACCGCAGCAGCACGCCGAGGTCCGGATGAAACGGAGACCCGTCGTACAAACATACCGTCGCGCCCGTCGCGAGCCCGCTGACGAGCCAGTTCCACATCATCCAGCCGCATGTCGTGAAGAACAGCAGGCGCTGGTCGGCCCTGAGATCGCAATGCAGCAGCTGCTCTTTGCGATGCTGAAGCAATGTGCCGCCGATGCCGTGGACGATACACTTCGGTACGCCGGTCGTACCCGACGAAAACATGATGTATAGCGGTGCTGCGAAAGGTAGGTGAACAAACTCACGCAGCGGCGCCGGATGATCCAACAGCGTTTCGAAGGCGCGTGCGGTCTGGGGTAGCTGGATCTCGCCCAATGTAGGGTTCGTCCGAATGACCAGCGTGTCGCGCACGCTCGGAAGGCGCTGCGCGACCTCAGCCAACCGAGCGATGCAATCGAACCATTTGCCGCCGTAGTGGTACCCATCGCAGCCGATCAGCAGCTTCGGCTCGATCTGACCGAAGCGGTCGATGATGGCGGACGCCCCGAAATCGGCGGAGCACGAACTCCACACCGCACCCAGGGTCGTGGTCGCCAGCATCGCAACGACGGTCTCGATCCTGTTCGGCACGATTGCCGCCACGCGGTCGCCCGATCCAATACCCAAGTCGCGCAAATGTGCGGCGACGGCGGCCACCCGTGTCGAGAGTTGGGCAAACGTCAGTGAATCGCGTCGCCCGGACTCGTCGCGATAGATCAGTGCAACGGCGTCGTCGTGCCGTCGTAACAGGTTCTCGGCAAAGTTGATGCGTGCGTTCGGGAACCATCGCGTTCCCGGCATTCGATCGAGGTCTTCGACAACGACGTCACCCTGATCGCCGACGACCTCGGCGGTCTCCCATAACGCGCGCCAGAATTCGTCCGGTGAGCGAATCGACCACTCGTGAAGCGACGCGTAGTCGGCGTGTCCGGTGCGACGTCTGAATGCATCGAGTTGTGTCGCCGCGATGTCGGCGACTGTCGGCGACCATAGCGGCGTCACCACTTTTCTTGCGAAGTACGGACATCGACCTCGAACGACCACGCGGTGCGCGGTTGTTTGTAGAGGAACTGGAAGCCGTCGACGATGCCCTCGAGATTGATCAGACCTTCCTCACCGAGCCGGTTTGCGTATTCGGGAAAGCCGCGCATGATTTTGTCGCCGCCGATCGGACCATCGATGACGACATGGCCGACGTGGATGAATTCCGGGCCGTATTCCTTTGCCATCGCTTGCGCCAGATTGCGCAATGCGCCCTTTGACGCATTGAACGCGCCGAAGTTCGCGCGGCCGCGCAACGACGCGCTCGCGCCGGTGAACAACAGCGTGCCGTGCTTGTTCGGCAACATGCGCCGAATCGCTTCGCGACCGAACAGAAAACCGCCGAAGCAGCCCACGCGCCAGGCGCGTTCGAAATACGCAGCGTCCATGTCGACGATGCGGCCCGGCGTGTTGTTGCCGGCGTTGTAGATCGCGACGTCGACCGGACCACCCGGCGCCGCTTCAGCGGCGTCGAACAGCGCAATCACCGCTGCTTCGTCGGTGGCATCGGTCACAACCGCGGTCGCGTTACCGTCGTTCGTCGTGATCGATCGCACTACGCGATCGAGGTCGGTTTGCGTGCGGCCCGCGACGAACACGTGCAGACCGAGGCTCGCGAAGCGCTGCGCAAGCCGCGCACCGAGTCCCGCTTCGGGTCCGACGCCGATGACGATCGCTTTTTTACTGCTCATTTGCGCGTGCTCAGATGACTCGGTGCAGCAATGGTTGCGCGTTTGCCAACCGATGGCAATTTGCGACGGCGACATCGAGGCTGCGCTGCAATGTTTCGCGCGTGAGCCACGCGATGTGCGGCGTGAGCACGACGTCGTCGCGACTCAGCAGCGGGTTGCCCGTCGAAACCGGCTCGGCATCGAAGACATCCAGTCCGGCCG
>JANLUG010000047.1:0-2037 GCA_031363335.1 Gammaproteobacteria bacterium | reverse complement strand
CGATCCGGAAGCGAGCGTCATCGTGCGCATCCGCCCGGAACAATGGCTGGCTGTCGACTACGGCAAGATGCGCCTGTAGTCGATCCGATCAGCGCCGGATGAAGGCCACCACGATTTCGACGATGCGCGGTGCGAGCGCTTCGGGAATGTTGTGTCCCATTCCGGCAATGATCTCGAGCCGCGCGCCGGGAATGGCGGCAGCGGTATCGAGACCTGCCGCAACGGGAATCAGCGGATCGTCGGCGCCGTGGATTACGAGCGTGGGCACGTTCAATGCGCGCAGCCGCTCAACGCGGCTGCCGTCGACGATCACGGCGCGCATTTGTCGGGCAACACCGCCGGGACGAAAGCTGCGGGCATGCGTTTTGCGCGCAGCGGCGAGACGCTCTTCGCGTGACTCCGGATAACCGGGACTGCCGAACACCACGCGATTCTCAGCATTTAGCTCTATCAGCGCTTCGGTCGTGTCGGCGCTTTCGACGAGGCGCGCGCGCATCTCCGGCGACGGCATCGGCAGACTCGGATTGCCCGTGCTCGACATCACCGATATCAGCGAACGCACGCGTTCCGCATGACCGATCGCGACGTGCTGCGCAATCATCCCGCCCATCGAGATTCCGAAGATGTGGGCTTGCGCGACGCGCAGATGGTCCATCAACCCGATGACATCGTTTGCCATGTCTTCGACGCGATACGGCGGATCGGTTTCGGTCATCTCGGTCGAAAGTCCCGCGTCGCGGTTGTCGAACACCACCACGCGCAACCCGTTCTCAACGAAGCCTTCCAGCAACGCCTTCGGCCATTCGATCAGCTGGGTGCCGAGACCGCGGATCAATAAGATCGTTGGCGCATCGGTCGCGCCGTGACTCTCGTAACACAGCGACACACCATTGAGCCTCGCGATCGCCAAATCATCGCTCCTTGACGATGCGATAGGTGCTCTCACCGGCGGTGCGAATTCCTTGCGCGTGAAACCGCGGCGGCATCTGCTCAGCAGGCGTGCGTTCGAGCAGTTCCACCGCGCAACGCGCGCCAAACAGCGCCGCCACTTCTTCGGGTTGCACCGCAAACGGCGGGCCGGATGCGAGCTGCTGGTCGTATTCGACCGTGAGCAGCAGGACCTGTGCACCCAGCGGGAGGACCGTCAGCAGGTGTTCGGCGTAACGGCGCCGCAACTCGCTCGGCAAAGCGACGAGCGAACCTCTATCAAAAACGCAGGTGACGTCGGATAGGTCGAGTGGCGTCAGGTCGAAGAAGTCGCCGCACAGGATTTCGATGCCGTCACCGATATACGACACGAACACGTCACCCTGACGACACTCATAAGCCGCGCCCGCCTCCGCGAAGAATGCTTCGATTGCGGTGGTCGATAGTTCGATACCCAACACCGCGTGGCCCTGCTGCGCGAGCCACAGCATGTCGCGGGTCTTTCCGCACAGCGGTACGAATACTCGCGCGTCGCTTCTAGCACCGAGCGACGGCCAATGACGAATCAAGCGCGCGTTGAAATCGGCCTGATGGAAACCGATCTGCTTCGTACGCCACCGCTCGAGCCAGAACGACTTGTCCAACTCAGTACCCCGCCGAGCCGCCGCGACTGCGCGGATCGCTCATGCCAAGAAGCTCGTCACCGGAACGCATCACCGAATTCGCATCACCGATGCCGCGTCCCCACGGCAATGGTATGAACGTGTGGCCACGGCTCTGCAGAATTTTCAGCGTATCGGGCGAAATGCCCCACGGTTCGTAGATGACGCGATCCGGCAGCCATTGATGGTGGAACCGCGCCGTACCGACGGCGTCGGAGATGTTCATGCCGTGATCGATTACGTCGACCACGACCTGCAACACCGTGGTGATGATCGTGCTGCCGCCCGGCGATCCCGTGACCAGCATCGGACGCCCCGCGGGATCGACGACGATCGTCGGCGTCATCGACGACAGCATCCGCTTGCCCGGCTCGATAGAGTTCGCGACGCGGCCGATCAACCCATAAGAATTCGGCGTGTTGGCGCGCGCCGAGAAATCATCCATCTC
>JANLUG010000036.1:0-1368 GCA_031363335.1 Gammaproteobacteria bacterium | reverse complement strand
TACGCCTGCGCGTCTGGACCCTACCACCGTCTGGTACCCACCTCGATTGGGGGAAGCTCGTAGGCCGGTTTCGAAAGCAAGATCGGGAGTGTTGCGCCAGCGGTGCCGCGCTAGTTTGAAGCCTCGAGCGTCGCCGCGATTCCCGCGTCGCATGCAGGAGTGCATCATGAACACATCGACCGTTAGAGCCTTCTTAGCAACGACTATGTTCGACTCCGACGCGCAATGCTGGGACGCGGTGCAGCACCGCGACGCCCGCGCGGACGGGGTTTTTTTCTATTCGGTTCGTAGCACCGGTGTGTATTGCCGCCCGTCGTGCGCGGCGCGTCTGCCGCGGCGCGAGAACGTCCGCTTTCACGCGACGTGTGCCGCCGCCGAGCAAGCAGGGTTCCGGCCGTGCAAGCGTTGCCGGCCGAACGAGGCGCCGCGCGCCGAACGTCAAGCGGCCGCGGTGGCGCAGGCGTGTCGAATCATCGATGCGGCCGAAACGCCGCCGTCGCTCGACCAACTCGCCAGCGTCCTCGGCATGAGTCGCTACCACTTCCATCGCATCTTCAAGGCGAAGACGGGCGTCACACCGAAAGCGTACGCAGATGCGCGCCGGGCCAATCGCGTGCGGACCGAGTTGCCGAAGCGCGCAACTGTGACTGAGGCCATTTACGAAGCCGGTTTCAATTCGAACGGCCGTTTCTACGAACAAACGTCGAAGACGCTCGGTATGCAGCCGCGCGACTTTCGCGTGGGCGGCAACGGCGCATCGATCCGCTTCGCGGTGGGACAGTGCTCGCTCGGATCGATCCTCGTTGCCGCGACAGAGCGCGGCGTGTGTGCGATCACGCTCGGCGACGATCCCGATGCGCTCGTGCGCGATCTGCAGGATCGTTTCCCCAGCGCGACGCTGACCGGCGGCGACGCGGCGTTCGAACGCTGGGTGGCAACGGTGGTCGGCTTCGTCGAAGCGCCGCGCCTCGGGCTCGATCTGCCGCTCGACGTGCGCGGCACTGCGTTTCAGCAGCGCGTGTGGCGGGCGTTGTGTGAAATCCCGGCCGGATCGACCGCGAGCTATGCCGACATCGCCACGCAAGTCGGTGCACCGTATGCGGTTCGAGCAGTGGCGCAGGCGTGTGCTGCGAATTCGCTGGCCGTCGCGATTCCGTGCCATCGCGTCGTGCGCAAGGACGGCGCGTTGTCGGGCTATCGGTGGGGCGTCGATCGTAAGCGCGAGTTGTTGAAGCGCGAGGCATCCGCCAAGTGAATTGGAGCGAAATCGGGACACGGCTCGATGCGGAAGGATGTGCGGTGCTGCCCGGTCTGCTGTCGAGCGACGAATGCCGTGTCGTGCGCGACAGCTACGCCACAGAGTTGTTG
>JANLUG010000027.1:0-4667 GCA_031363335.1 Gammaproteobacteria bacterium | reverse complement strand
AGGCCGGCACGATGACGGTGGTGAACCCGCTGTTGCCGCAGAGTGGTCACCAGATCCGCGTCGCAACCCGCACGGGTACCCGAACAGAAGCGCGCGATCGGCGTCCGAGCTTCGGCTATCAGCTCGATGCATTCATCGACGCGGTCGAGAACAACAAACCGTTGCTCACCGGCGCGGACGACGCGGTGAAGCAGATGCGCGTCATCGACCGCTGTTACCGATCCGCCGGACTGCCGCTGCGGGGCGACCCGGACGTCGATCGTTGACCCCGCGTTCCATCGCGCGCACCCCGGCGATCACGTTAGCGCTGGCGCTGGCTGCGGTCGTCATCGCCTTCGTCGCGCCGGAGAACACCGCGCGCTTCGACTTTCTGGTGCTCGATCGCGACGAACCGCGCTGGTGGCCATGGCTCAGCGCGCACTTCCTGCACACCGACCCCGAGCACCTCGGCTGGAACGTTCTCGCGCTCCTCTGCCTCGGCTGGCTCGGCGAGGCGCAAAGCCGTTTGCGCTTCGCGTTGTCGATCGTTGTCGGCATCGCTGCAGTCGATTCGTGGTTTGTGTGGTCCAACGTCGAACTGCGCTACTACTGCGGACTGTCGGGCGTGTTGAACACCGTGTTGCTGGCTACTCTGTACGCGTTGCGTGCCTCGATCGATCCGCGCTGGTTGCTCGCGTTCGCGGGTCTGGTGGCGCTGAAGCTCGGGTGGGAATGGCACAGCGGCATCGCGCTGCTGACCCACACGCAATGGCCGCCTGCCGTCGGCGCGCACATCGCCGGCTTCGGCGCCGGTCTGCTGCTCGTGGCGGCCTATGCCTGGCGCGACCGGCGGGCGTCGGTGTGACCGGGGTCGCGGCAGGTTTGATCTATCATCTATACGGTCCGAGTTGCACCGTCGAGCGTCGAGGGCGATCCGCCCGGGAGAGAGCGACATGAAGTCCGCATCGCTGAAAGCCTGGCTGAAGGCTTGGATGAGAAGTTTCGGACAATCGTTCGCGGCAACGCTGCTGCTGGCATTTTTGTCGGCGGCACCGACGCTCGCGAACGCCGCCGTGACGGTGCTGATCGACGGCGCCGCCTACCCCGCCGAACTGCGCGAAAACACCGAATTGCTGAGCCGCCTGAAAGCCGCACGCACGCAACACGCGCGCCATTACGAAGGCGCGCTCACGGGTGTCGCGGATTCGTGGATCCGGGTGTCGAACATCCGCGGCCGCTGGCAGGGGGTCGTATCGCGCGACGGAAACCGTTTCGTCGTCGACTCGAACGTGCAACTCAACAAGTCGGGCGACATCGTGCTCGATGCGCTATCGCCCACCGAGATCATGTCGCCGACGAGTTGCGCCACCGAGGCGCCGGCTACAAGCACCGCAACACTCGCGGAAGCATTGAGCTCCGGCACGGCCAACGCCGACTTCGCAGCGGTGTGCCAGACAAAAATCGATGGCGTCTGTCTGCTGGCCGAGCTCGACATCGCGTTCGACCTGTTGTTCCAACAACGATATCCGACGACGTATCAGGACCAGGCCGCCGCAATTCTGAACATCATCGACGGTTACTACCGGAACGACCTGAGCATTCAGTTCGACGTGCTGTCGATGACCTTCCTAACAACCGATCTTTTCAGCACCACGCTGGACTCCGGGGCTCTCCTCGACGACATCTCGAACAAGAAGGATCTGGGCCAGGTGCCGTTCGTCACGAATACTCGCGCGATCCTGCATGTCGTGACGGGTCGCGACTTCACAGGCTCAACCATCGGCATCGCGAACGTCGGCTCGTTATGTTCGACGACTCACAATACGGGTACCGCGCAGATCGTTCAGAACAGCACGGGCCTGACCGCGCTCGTGATCACGCACGAGATCGGTCACAACTTCGGCGCGAAGCACGACGCCACCGATAACACCTGCGCCAACGGATTCATCATGGCGGCGCAGTTGAGCGCGAACGCCGCACGCTTCTCCTCGTGCTCGATCGACGAGATCACGACGAAGATCAACAGCCTGACCAATCTCGGCGCCTGCTTCGAATACCCGGTGGATGCAGTTCTCACCGCACGCGCCGGCAATCCGACGAATGCCGCCGCCAACGAAAACTTCACGCTGGACTATGACCTCACCGAAACGCATGCGTCGGTTGCGAGCGCGGAACTGCGTGCCAGCGGCAGCTTCGGTGCGCCCGGCGGCACGTTTGTCGGCGCAACGATGAACGGCAACGCATGCAGCGTGGCGTCGGATGCACAGAGCTACCTGTGCGTCACCGGCAGCAACGGCGGACTACTGGCCGTCACCGCGCGCGTCAACGGCGGCGCCGCAATGAGCATCGGCGCGACAGTCGCGGTCGGCACTACCGGGGGCGTCAAGGACATCGATCCATCGAACAACAGCGCCGGCCAGACGATCTCCACTTCTGTGGCACCAACGGCGCCGTCCAGCCTCGGCGCGAGCGCCGGTGCATCCGCCATCAATCTGACCTGGCAGGACAACAGCAACAACGAAGACGGCTTTCGCATCGAGCGCCGCAGCGGCGGCGCTGCATTCGCGCCGCTCGCCACGACGGCCGCAAACGCCACCTCGTACGCCGACACGACCGCGGCGAGCGGCACGACGTACGACTACCGCGTCGAAGCCTTCGGTCCCGGTGGTACCTCGTCGCCGTCACCGGCCGCCAGCGCGCAGATCACCGTGGCACCTGTCGGCAGCGGTGGCGGTGGCGGTGGCGGCGGATCATTCGGCGCCGAGCTCGCACCGCTGTTGCTGGCGCTGTTCGCACTGCGCCGCCGTCGTGTGAGCGCAGCGTGACGCATCGGTCACGCCCGCTCCGCGCGCTGCTTCTAGCGGCGCTCGCAGCGGGCTGCCAGACGCATGCGGCTACGTGCAGCAACGACCCTTCGATCGCGTCAGCCGAAGCCGCGTGGAAAGCACGCCACCTGGCGGACTATCGTTTCGTCTGGCAGCAACAGTGTTTCTGCCTGGTGGACGCCGTGCAGCCGATCGTGGTGACCGTGCGACACGGTGAGATCGTTAGCGCGACCGATACGAAGGGAGTTGCTGTGGCGGACGAGATACGTACAAACCTGATGACCATCGATGCACTGTACCGCCACATCGACGAATTGCAGTGCACGGCGGACGAAGTTCGGTTCACGCCTTCGAAAGACAGTGGTGTGCCCGGGAAGGTGTTCATCGATCCGAGTCGTCAAGCGGCGGACGAGGAATTCGAGGTGAACATCAGCGGATTCTCAGCGATCGCACCCTGAGTGAAGACTGATGACGCACACAACGCGCTGGAAGCGGTGTATCGCGTGCACGGCCGCCGCGTACTCGCCACGTTGATCCGTCTGCTCGGCGATTTCGACACGGCAGAAGAAGCGCTGCACGACGCCTGCGCGGCGGCGGCCGAACGCTGGCCGATCGACGGCCAGCCGCAAAATCCCTACGCGTGGCTCGTCTCGGCCGGACGCTTCAAAACCATCGACCGCTGGCGACGCAAGGCCCGCCTCGAGACGTCGCTGCGCGAACTCGCGCTGGAACACGACGACGACCCGCCGGACGCCGAGGAGCCAAACGAAATCAACGACGACGAACTGCGGCTGATCTTCACGTGCTGCCACCCGGCGCTCACGCCCGATGCGCGCATTGCGTTGACGCTGCGCGAAGTCGGCGGATTGACCACGGAGCAGATCGCCCGTGCCTATCTGGTGCCGACACCGACCATCGCGCAGCGCATCGTCCGGGCGAAAGCACACATACGCGACGCAGCGCTGCCGTACATCGTGCCGCCGCTCGCCGAGTTGCCGGAGCGGCTCGAGAGCGTGCTGCACGTCCTCTACCTGATCTTCAACGAAGGTTACAGCGCGACCGACGGCGCCGAGCTGACGCGCGCCGACCTCTCGCAGGAAGCAGTGCGCCTCTGCCGGCTCGTTGTCGATCTGCTCGACGATCCCGAAGCCGTCGGCCTGCTTGCGCTGATGCTGCTGCACGAAGCGCGCCGCGACACGCGCGCCACACCAACCGGCGAACTCGCTCTGCTGGAGCATCAGGATCGATCGCGATGGAACCGGAATCTGATCGCCGAAGCCGATTCGCTGATTCAGCGCGCGCTGACATCGCGCCGCTTCGGTGCCTACACGCTGCAGGCGGCCATCGCGGCCGTACACGCCGGGGCAGCGAGTGTCGGCGAGACGGACTGGAAGCAGATCGTCGCGCTCTACGATGTGCTGGTACGCGCGGATCCGTCGCCGGTGGTGCGGCTCAACCGCGCCGCGGCCATCGCTATGGCGAACGGCCCTGCTGAGGGGCTTGCCGCTATCGATGACGTGCTCTCGGACGGCGCGCTCGACGACTACTACCTGGCGCATTCCGCGCGGGCGGATATGTATCGCCGCCTCGGGCGAATCGAAGACGCGCGCGCCGCGTATCAGCGCGCGCTGGCACTCGTTCGTCAGGGTCCGGAACGGCGCTTCCTCAAGGGTCGAATCGAGCAGCTCGACCGCTAACCGGTCGAGTACCTCACTTGGCCAGGCGTTGACCCACGCGCCACAACACATCCTCAACGAGCAAGCTCATCTGAAAGTTGGCCGTATGATCCGGCACGTGGAATTTCTGCAGCAGGAAGCTGGACGGCCCGTTGCGGAACGACGCCATGCCCTCGTTCGCCCACTC
>JANLUG010000007.1:0-3836 GCA_031363335.1 Gammaproteobacteria bacterium | reverse complement strand
CGGCCGGCAGCGGGTCGGTTGGCCATTCTTCCGCGATCGCCGCATCGACGCTTACTCGGAAATCACGCGCCGGTTCATCGACTGAAGAGTGGTTCGGCCCCGTTGGGCCGCTACTGCTGCTGTTGCGACTGGCCGTGCTTCGCGAGGTAACGATCCAACGCATTCGCGAACGCCTGGCGTTCGACGTTCCCCAACGGCGGCGGTCCGCCGGAGATGCTGCCGGTGTCGCGCAGATTCGCCATGAGATCGCGGATCGCGAGGCGCTCGCGGATATTCTCGGCGGTGTAGAGCTCGCCGCGCGGGTTCAGCGCGGTACCGCCTTTCTCGACCGCCCGCGCGGCGAGCGGAATGTCGGCCGTGACGACCAGATCGCCCGCGCTCATCCGGTCGATGATCGCATCGTCAGCAGCGTCGAAGCCGGTCGACACCGTCACCGCGGTGACCCAGCGCGAGCGCGTCGCCTGCACCGGCTGGCCCGCCACTAACGTCATGGCAACGCGCGTACGTTCAGCGGCGCGGACCAGAATTTCCTTGATGACGTTCGGACATGCGTCGGCGTCCACCCAGATGCGCATCGGTTCAGGCCCAACCGAAAGCGAGCAGGCGCGAACGCAGCCACGGCGTGAAATCTTCGGGCGTCGCCGCCACGGCGGCCGCGAGTTCCGGCATCGACATGAAACGAACGTCGGCCACCTCGGCGGGGTCGGCGACGATGGGGCCGTCGTAGGTGCCTCGAAAGGTCTGCTGAAGCTCGCAGTCGCGGATCTGCAGTTCCGGGATCTCGAGACAGCCTCGCACGACGTCGCCGAGCGGCGTCAATGCGACACCGTGGACAGAGAGTTCTTCCGCGAGTCCGCGATGCGCGGCCTGTTCGAACGTTTCACCAGGCTGCAGATGCTCGCCCACGCTGAGGTCCCAGGCATTCGGCCATACGTCCTTGCCGGCGGCACGCCGCTGCAGATACAGACGCTCATCACGGTCGAACAGGAAGACGTTGCTCGCGCGGTGCCAGAGGCCGCGTCGGTGCACTTCGTTACGCGGAACCAGACCCAGCAGGCGACCGTCGTCGTCGAACGTTTCGAACAGTTCGACGCTGTGGCTCACTTCACGGCCGAATGACGATCACGGTGCCGTCGTCCACGGCGTTCCAGATCGCGTCCATTGCTTCATTGGCCACCGCGATACAACCGTCGGTCCAGTCGTCCCAGACGATCGACGCCAGCAGCGGGTCGTTCGGCAGGCCGTGGATCATCACCATGCCGCCGGGCGCGGCGCCAGCCCGATGCGCATGTGCGAGGTCACGCGGACTCGGATATGAAATGTGGATCGAGCGGTAGAAGCGACTGTCGGGGTTGCGCCAGTCGAGGTAGTAGCGGCCTTCAGGGGTCCGTGCATCTCCCTCGTGCGTCTTGGGGCCGACAGGGTTCTTACCCAGGGAGATCGGGAAATGGCCGATGATCTCGCCGGCGCGCAACAGCATCAGCAGGCGTTCGGATTTGTAGACCAGCACTGCGTCGGCCTTGGCCGGTTGATCGGCGTGACCCACGGCGGCAAGGAGCGCGGCCACGGCAAGCAGCAGAATCTGCTTCCCCAGTCCGAAAGCGCGGCGTCCGTGCGGTTCGCTCATCGAGCGATCGATCCTCTTCCATGCAAGCCCGCATATTCTGGCTCGCCCTTTGCGCCCGCGTCGAGAGCGTGGGTGAGATCCAGCAGCGGTCGCCCCAGTGACCCGCCTCCCAATTTGACGCGGGTGAACGGATTTGTCAGACGTCCACGCGGTCGCCCGGCTTTATGGTGCCACCTTCATTGATGCGGCAGCGCAACCCGGCGCGGTGCGCGAATGCCTTCACAACCGCGGCAGCGGGAACCTGTTGTGTCGCGAGCAGGCGGCCGAGTGTCGCGCACGGTTCGCACAGTTCCACACCGCTGACGACCGCCGCGCCGACCCGAAACTCGCGGCCGACCAACTCGTGCAATCCGACGCCACGCGTGACGACGTTGCGGCGAGGTTCGCCTGCACCGATGCTCAGCCCGGTTTCGCGGCAGAACCGATCGATCTCTTCGGCGGCGATGAAAGTGATCTGTTGATCGTGAGGCTCGCCGTCCGTTGGCCCCTGTCGGAAGTTGCGGTCGCCGCGGATACCGCGTCCGGCGACGAGCTCCGCGCTCGCCAGTGCATGCATCGCTTCGCCCGGACGAGCGGCGACGAAGATCGATTCGATGGTGCCTGCCAAGAGTGAGTCTCCGGGGTTGTTGTTGAGGGTGGTTGCGCACGTGGATGGTAGCTCAGGGCGTACTGGCATTCGCAGATTGCATGGTGTAGCCTGCGGTTCGCCTAGGAACAGTCCCGCCCCGATTTCCCCTCTGAGCTCACACCTTTTAGCAAGTCGGTCATCGTTTCCGTTTCGAAGCGATCGCTATGGCATCTGCCGTTGCGAGTCAGTTCTTAACCTGTGCAGGCCGTTGCGTTTAGCGGGAGCCCAGCACCTTGTGAGGTCCGGACAATCCGGACGCGGAGTAAATTAGTGAAGAAGATCTATGTAGGAAATCTGTCGTGGGGCACCACGGATCGCGACCTAGAGACGCTGTTTTCGTCTCATGGCGAAGTTCGTTCTGCAACCGTGATCACCGATCGCGACACCGGCCGCTCACGCGGTTTCGGCTTCGTCGAAATGGAAGATCAAGCGGCAAATGAAGCTATCAGCGCTCTCAATGACAAAGAAATCGACGGACGTCGGTTGAAAGTCAACGAAGCCAAAGATCGCCCGGCGAAAGAACGCGGTGGTAGTGATCGCGGCGGTCGCGCAGGTGGTGGTGGTGGCGGCGGCGGTGGTGGTGGTGGACGCTGGTAAGAATCGGGATCACTAGTGCGCCTTCGGGCGTGCTTCGATCCGGAATCGGCGATCCAATAAGAGGCCCGCTCAGCGGGCCCAGACCGAGACCCTTAGACCCTTACCGCCTTGGCCGGCTTGCGTCGGTGTATCGCGGTAAGCGGTCCATGTTTTGTTCTGCGTGCCGCTAAACCTTCTTTCCCCGTTCGTTGTAGCCGGCGTCTCCAAACGGTTGGAGCTTGTCGAGCCATAGCGCTTCCAGCACTTCGAGATCTTCCTTCGGGTCGTAGCCCGGCTTGTCGGATGGCTCCAGTGGATCGAGCATCTCGAACTCGAATGCCTCCTTCCCGTGTTCCTTCCAATCGTTCAGCAGCGCCTTGTTCGGATGGATTCCGAGGCTCAGCTCCGCCTGATGTCTATTCAGCCGCGCGCGTATATCCCGAGACGCGCCGACTAACGATTTCCCGTTGACGGTGTTGTGGACCCGGTAAACGCCGAATGCCTTCGGGGTTTCCTTGTATGCGCGAATCAATTCTCTACGACGGTCGGCCATGTCGGTTCCTAAGGGTCTCAAGACTGTCCGGAGGTTGCGTAGGGTACGCCGGTCGCCGCAGCGACGACACGCCACGCATCCGTCTTTACCGACAGCGCGACTGATGCATTTGCAGGGCTGGTCGACGGTAGGCGCACGTAGCTCGATTCGCGTGTCAGCGTGTGCAACACGTGACGGCGATACAGTGCGTGAGCGTTGGCACCGTTGAAGAAGACCCGGTCGATATGCGGATGCCGCTCGAAAAACAGCCGGAAGTCGTTAGCGACGACCGAGCCGCGGTCGATGTCGGAATCGAGGCTGCCACGCCGTTCGCAGGAGCGCAGCACATCCCAGACGGCGATTCCGGCGTCGATGAGTTTGCGGGTGCGTTCCGCGTATGCGATTCCCGGGTCGAAACCGATGAGTTCGCCCAGGATGTGCCAGAACGCGTACTCGGCCTCGCCCTCGATCGA
>JANLUG010001071.1:0-2429 GCA_031363335.1 Gammaproteobacteria bacterium | reverse complement strand
CGACAAACGTCCAGTGTTGCTACAGGTCCACGGCGGCGCGTGGATCGTCGGCGACAAAAGCAACCAGGGCCAACCGCTGATGACCCACATGGCGGCCGAACATGGCTGGGTGTGTGTCGCGGTCAACTACCGCCTGGCGCCGCAAGGCACGTTTCCGGATCACATCGTCGATGTGAAGCGCGCGTTCGCGTGGATTCGCGCGCACATCGGCGAATACGGCGGCGACCCGGACTTCGTGTGTGTAACGGGCGGCTCCGCAGGCGGACACCTCGCGGCACTCACCGCGCTTTCGGCGAACGAGCCACGATTTCAGCCGGGTTTCGAACACGTCGATACCACCGTGGTGGCCGCGGTGCCGTTCTACGGTGTGTACGACCTGCAGGACCGCGCGCGTATCCGCGGCTCGGCGTCGATGGTTCCCTTCCTTGCGAAGCAGATATTCAAATCAACGCCCGCTGAGAATCCGGCGCTGTGGGATGCGATGAGCCCCATCACGCGCGTCAGCGAATCGGCGCCGCCGTTTCTCATCATTCAAGGCACGCACGACACGCTTGTGTTCGTCGAGGAAGCGCGCGAGTTCGTCCGCGCGCTCCGCGGCAAATCGCGTGCAGCAGTCGGGTATCTCGAGATGGCCGGCGCACAGCATGCCTTCGACATGTTCCATTCGCCGCGCAGTGCGCATGCGGTTCTCGCGGCAGCAGCGTTTCTGGAGCAGGCGCGACGTCAGCGGTCACCTGTCTAAGAGAGCGCCGCTTGCGCCTCGGAGGCGCATCAGGTCGATGTGATCATTGGCGTCGCGCTTCGTGGGCGCGGATTTCGGCAGCGAGAATTGCCGCCGTCGCCGGGTCCCATTCCTGCAGCGTTTCGAGATAGCTGGGTGCAAAGCTGGCAAAACCCGAACTGAGCGCGTCGCGCCCGGCGGCGAGCACGAGCGACACCGCGTCGGCGCGTGCGCGTTGGGCTTCGGTCGGGCGATTGGCAGCGCGATAAAGCTCTGACAGGTCGTAGTGGCAGTTGTAAGCCTCCGGCACTTTGGAAATGCAGTCGCGCAACGTGTCGATCGCTGCATTGGTTTTGCCGGCCGAGTGTTGTGTCTGAGCCAATGCGAGCAGAACACCGACATCGCTGGGAGCAAGGCGCCGGGCTTCCGCCAGGGCCGACAACGCCTCTTGGTAGTTGCCCAGCCCGCGTTGGGACCGGCCGATGCCTTTCCAGTATGCGGCATCGTTCGGCGCGAGCTTGGCTGCTTGCGTGTAGGCATTGAGCGCTGGCGCATAAGACCCGTCGTCGAGCAACAGTTCACCGACGCGCTCGAATGCCATCGTCTGCGTCGCCGACGCAGGAGCGGGGCGTAACGCGAGCAGCGCATTGCAAACCTCCACCGCTTCCCGACTCTCTTGCACGTGTTCGCACAACAGGCGCAGCGTTTCGACGTCCTGCGGCGCGACTTGCCGCACTTCTTTGAGCAGCCACATTCCAGATTCGAACGTCTCTGCTAAACCCCGGAACAGTCCTTCGATCTGTATCTGCGCCAGGTAGCGCTGCGCGCGCCAGGCGTTGGGGTTGAGCTCCACGACTTTCCAGAGGACGTTGCCAACTTCTTCTTCGAGTGCCTTAGCGGCGGCGCGCGCCGCGCTGGATTCGGATTCGGGCGCGTCTCTTCCAAGCAAGTCACGGTAGTTCTGCAACGCTGCTAGATACCTCGGGAACAGGCGTTCCGCGTCGGCAAACAACCTGACGGCCTCCGCTTCGCCCGCCGTGGGCGGCCGTGGCGAGTGAGGTCGAGGTGGCATGGCGGGTCGCGAAGGCGCCGCGGATTGAGCCGACGGCGAACGCTGCGGCGACGGGGCGTCGATGACTGAGGCAGTGCCTTCGATCATCCGGATGGGCCGCAGCCCGCAGGGCTGCACGCGCGTTGTCAGTTCGCCGTGCGAGAGTGTTTCGCGTACCCGATAGCCGCGCTGCAACGGCAGATCCAGGCGCTCGACAGCGCAACTTGCGGCCGCGGATTCGCCGTAGCAACTGATCACCAGCAGCTGCGTGCCGTCTGGGCACACGTAGGCACCGTCCGGAATCATCACCAGCGGTGCGGCGATGGCAGGCAGCGCTACCAGCGTCAACAGCAGACGAAGACCGTGCAACACGCTAACGACTCCCGTGGCGTCGGACTGCTTGGTCAGCGGGCGCCAACCACATCGCTTAGAGACGGTTCGGCGAATCAACTGTCAGGGTTGGCCGCCTCGCCGGGAGTCGCCTTATTCAGTAAGCCCCCTGCCGCTCGAAGTAACGTCGCGGATTGTCGACGAGCATCTGCTGGATCTGATCGTCGGTAACGCCTTCGGCGCGCAACATCGGCAGCACGTCTTTTGAGATATGCAGATAGTTCCAGCGGCTCATCATCGGCGGCGGCAGTTCGCCGGGAATCCAGT
>JANLUG010001040.1:0-2297 GCA_031363335.1 Gammaproteobacteria bacterium | reverse complement strand
CGGCAAACGGAAATGTGCAGCTCGAGGATCCGTTCCGGGCTCATCCGCGCCGCATGAGGATTTGTGCGCCAGTAATGCAGGGCGGGCTGTTGCTCGGGTGTTGTCATGCGTTCGAGCGCGATATGAAGATCGTCTACCTCGGTGATGCCGACACCGAAGCGCCGCGCCAGCGCGTAGCTCACGCTGGTTTTGCCGACACCTGACGGCCCTCCAAGCAAGACAACATCCCAACGGATCTGTTGTTCGGCGATTTCACCCACGGCGGCCTCCCGGTGGCGCGTTCATCGTCGCGTGGCGATCCAGAACGTAATGGCGCCCAGTGCAACGGCTATTGCGTCGATCCACAACAGGCTGGCGGGACCGTTCGCCACGAATGCCCGGCCGACGATCCACGGCAACGTCATGCTACCGATGCTGGACGCCGCCATGTACCAACTCGTGCTCTGGCCGGAAACGGCCATTCGTTCGCCCGAGTACACGAGCAACATCGGATAGATCGATGCGAGAAAGAAACCGAACATGCCCGTCGCGATCCATAGCGTTGCCGTGGATGTGGGCGCGCACAGGATTGCAACGAGACACAACAATGCGCCTGTGAAATCAATGGCAATGATGGCGCCGGCTCGAACGCGGCTGGCGAGTGGAATCGCAACCAATCGGCCCAGTGTCAGTGAACCCCAGAAGACCGAAGCGAGGTAGGCTGTTTGCGCGGCGTCGCCGAAGCCCAGCTCGAGTCCATACGAAGAGATCCATCCCCCGTATGCGACTTCCGCCGCGACATAGAAAGCGAACACCGCGGCGATCAGTGCGATGAGCCTTCGCTGCGTTGGTGCGCCGTCGCGTGTTTCGATATGAACCGATCGCGGTGCGCCGGGGATCCACAGAAACGCGGCGACGATCGGCAGCGTCAAACCGGCGAGCACCCAGTACGCCACTGCGACGTCGTCAGTCGTATTGATGGACCAGGCCACCACCACGGGAGCGGCGAGCGCACCCGCGCCGAAACAGAAGTGCAGGCCGTTCATCACGCCCCCGATGCGTGAGCTGCCGCCGGGAAGGTCGCGGTAGATCCACAGCAGCAACGTATTGGTTCCGACATCGATCGTTGCAGAGGCAGCGCCCAGCAGCAGGAATACGGCAACGAGCGTCCATTGCGAAGCAGCGGCGGGCACGCTTGCGAGAGTTGCCGCGACGAGCAGCATTGCCGCCGCAAGTACACGATGCCCAGGCAACCGATCGAACCATCGACCGCTCTGCAGCGAGCCGATCAGATATCCGATGGAGGTTGCCGTGAAGATGATGCCGAGCGAACCGATCGACGAGCCGGTCCGACGAGCGAGGCCGGCGAGCGTCGGCCCGACGACCGATGTCGCGAAGCCGAGCGACACCATCGAGGCGTAGTACGTGGCGGTGGCGAATGCGCGTTCGCGCGACGTGGCAAACTTCATCGATATCGCGACGGCATCGGTTGAACGGGTCAAAGCAGGGGCGTCTATGCTGCGGATGACGTCAGGGCGTGTCCAGCAATCTTGATTCGGGGCCGGGCCGACACTGGTCAGCGGCGCCGGAAAGATGTTCTGATGCGCGTCGTTTTGACGGCGGTGTGGCGATGCAATCCCGGTTTCGAATCGTGGGCCTGATGGCGTTGTCGTATTTCGCGATCGCGATGCTGACGCGATGGGTACTCGGCCTGTCGCTGCCGCACGAGGCGACCGTTACGATTTCCGATCTGCCTGCATTGATCGGCGTGGGGGCGCTGTACGACGCGTGCTTCATAGCGTACGCATCGATCGTTCCGCTGCTGTTCATCGCCGCGTGCCCCGAGGCCTGGTGGCGGCGCGCGCCGACGCGCGTCATCGTCCATGTCTGCTGTTTTGCAACGCTATATGCCTTCGGATTCATCGCGGCGGCCGAGTATCTGTTCTGGGGTGAGTTCTACGCGCGTTTCAACTTCATCTCGGTCGACTATCTCGTTTATCGGCGCGAAGTAACCAACAACATCACTGAGTCGTATCCGGTTGCGGCGATCATGACGGCGTTGCTGATTGGCGCTGCGGCCATCTACTGGCGCCTGTATCCGCGCATCGAGACGGCCCTGCACGTGAGCGAGCCAGCCAAGCGGCGCTGGCGCACGGCATCCGTGTTGCTGCTGTTGCCGGTCGTTGCGTTCTTTGGTGTTGGACAAGAACTGCGCGATCGTTTCACCGACAATTACGTTCGCGAACTTGCGTCCGACGGCGCATATCAATTCGTCGCGGCGTTTCGCAACAACGAACTCGACTACGCGCAGTTCTATC
>JANLUG010000219.1:0-4042 GCA_031363335.1 Gammaproteobacteria bacterium | reverse complement strand
AGTTGGACGCGCACTGCATCCGCGACTTCGTGCGGCGTCTGAATGACGAGCGCGGCGTAACGGTATTGCTGACGACGCACGACATGGACGATATCGAAGCGTTGTCGAAACGACTGATCGTCATCAACAACGGCACGTTGCTGTCTGATGGAACCGTTGCGGCGTTGCGTGCCCGGTACGGCGCCGAGCGGCGCGTCACCGTCGAGTTCGAACAGACGCCGGAGTTGCTCGACGGCTTTGCCGACGCGCTGGTTGAACAGCAGGGCCATCGTGCGACGTTCACCGTCGAAGGCCGGCGGGCGGCCGCGTTCGTGGCGGAACTGACCGCCCGCCATTCGGTGCACGATCTCGTCATCGAGAGTCTGCCGATCGAAGAGATCATCACGCGTGTATACGAGAGCGGCCGTGTCTGACGCGCTGCGCCCTTATGTCGCGGTGCTCGGCGCGCGCTTCCGGATGCTGTTGCAGTACCGCGCCGCGGCGTTCGCCGGATTCAGCACCCAACTGTTCTGGGGGGCGGTCAAGCTGATGATTCTCGGTGCGTTCTTCGCGGCAAATCAACACGCGTCGCCGATGAGCCTGCCGCAAATAGTCGCGTATGTATGGCTCGGCCAGGCGCTGCTGGGTCTGTTGCCGTGGAATGTCGATAGCGAGCTGCAGGAAAAGATGATGAGCGGCGCGGTTGCGTACGAGTTGCTGCGGCCGGTCGACCTCTACGCGTTCTGGTACGCGCGTACGGTTGCGTTGCGCACCGCAACGGCGTTTTTGCGGATGATCCCGATGATCATTTTTGCGGCGATCGTGCTGCCGTTGGTCGGCCTCGGTGCGTGGGCGTTGCCGCCTCCGGCAACCGCGGCCGGCGGGCTGTGCTTCATGATCTCGCTGACCGCGACGGTGGTGCTTGCCTCCGCCGTTACGATGTTGATGCACGTCGCGCTGATCTGGACGCTGTCGGGGCGCGGCTTCAATACGCTGATGACCGGCATCGTCATCGTGTTCTCGGGGCTCGTGTTGCCGTTGCCGCTGTTCCCGGACTGGTTGCAGCCGCTGTTGTACTGGCAGCCGTTCCGCGGTCTGGCCGACGTACCGTTTCGCATCTATAGCGGCAACATCGACCCGCACACGGCCGTATTCGAGATTGTGCAGCAGTGCGTGTGGGCAGCGCTGATTGCGGCCGGCGGATACTCGTGGATGGCGCACGCGAAATCGCGCGTCGTCGTGCAGGGCGGCTGAAGTGATCGACGCGCTGAATCTATACGGACGCATGATCGGCTTGTCGATTCGCGCGCAGATGCAGTACCGCGTGTCGTTTCTGCTGATGTCGCTCGGCCATTTCGTAACGACCGGGGTCGAGATGTTCGGCATCTGGGCGCTGTTCGACCGGTTCGGTAACCTGACTCCGTGGACGCTGCCGCAGGTCGCATTCTTCTATGGCGTCGTCAACATCAGCTTCGCGTTCACCGATGCGTTGGCGCGCGGCTTCGATCTGTTCGGCGCGCAATTCATCAAAACCGGCAATTTCGATCGGGTGCTGTTGCGGCCGCGCAGCACAGTGCTGCAGCTGGCGGGGCACGAGTTCACGCTGTTCCGTGTCGGTCGTTTGCTACAGGGAGTGATCGTGCTGGTGTGGGCGTGCCAGCACCTGACGATCGAATGGGATGCGGCGCGTATCGCGTTGCTCGCATTCACGATGTTCGCGACGTTCCTGTTTTTCTACGGCCTCGTGATCCTCGGCGCGGTGATGTCGTTCTGGACGACGGAGTCGCTCGAGATCATGAATATGTTGACCTACGGCGGTGTAGAGACGGCGCAGTATCCGATGGCGATCTACCAGAAGTACTTCCAACGCTTCTTCACCTTTATCGTTCCGTTGGCGATGGTGACGTACTTTCCGATTCTCGCCATCCTCGAAATTCCCGATCCGCTCGGATCGACGCGACCGTGGCAGATGGTTGCGCCGATAGCAGGGTTCGTTTTTTTTGCCGCGACACTGCTGATATGGCGAGTGGGAGTGCGGCACTACACGTCCACCGGTTCGTGATTGCGCAGGAGCGCATACCGCGTGCTACGCTCGCCGACTTCTTGCAGGAGCCGCACCCCATGAGCCGATACATCAGCATTACCCAAGCGCGCACGGCGCCCGGATTGCGGATGGCGTGTCTGCGCGGCGTGCCGAGTCCTTGGACCGAAGCGGCAAGGGGCATCTTTCACGTGAAAGGACTCGCTTGTCAGTACGCTGCACAGAGCAAGGAAGATCCCGACGGCGCGCTTGTTGCGTGGGCCGGCGAAGTCGGCATTCCGGTGGTGGCTTACGAGAACGAAAAACTGCGCACCGGTTGGGCCGAGATTCTGCTGCTCGCAGAACGCTTGAAGCCGGAGCCTGCCTTGATTCCGGCGCCCGCGGAAGACCGCGCGACGCTGTTCGGCCTGGCGCACGAGATCTGCGGCGAGATGGGTTTCGGTTGGGCTTATCGGTTGTTGATGATTCAGCAATCGCTCGGCCACGGCGGTGAAACGAGTTTTCCGTCGAATGTCGGCAACTATCTCGCTGGAAAATACGGCTTCAATCCGACCCACACACGCGCGGCGAAGGCGCGCGTGATCGATCTGCTGCGGATGTTCTCCGAACGCGTCTCCGGGCGGCGTTATCTGCTCGGCGACTCGTTGACCGCGCTCGACATTTACTGGGCGACGTTTGTGAATCTGATCCTGCCGTTGCCCGAGGCGGAGCTTCCGGCCGCGCCGATGATCCGTGCCGCGTATACATGCCACGACGCCGACATACTCGGCGCCGTGTCGGAAGAACTGCGCGCGTTGCAACGGCGCGTGTACGAGACTCACCTGGAACTTCCGGTTCCGCTCTAACGTTTCATGCTCTAACGTTTCAAAGAAGGGGGATAGCGTGCTGTTCAAAAATCGCGTGACGGAAATGCTCGGCGTCGAGATACCGGTGATTCAGGCGCCGATGGGGTGGATCGCGCGGTCGCAGCTCGCGTCCGCCGTGTCGAACGCCGGCGGCCTCGGCATCATCGAGACATCGTCCGGCGAACTCGATGTCATTCGCGAAGAGATCAAGAAGATGCGCACGCTGACGGACAAACCGTTCGGCGTGAACATCGCGCAGGCGTTCGTTCGCGATCCGGGCATCGCGCAGTTCATCATCGATCAGGGCGTCAAGTTCGTAACGACGTCCGCAGGCAGTCCTGAGCGATACACGTCGCAACTGAAAGGCGCGGGACTCACGGTGTTTCACGTCGTGCCGAGCCTCGCTGCCGCACTGAAAGCGGTCGAATGCGGCGTTGACGGGCTGATCGTCGAAGGCAGCGAAGGCGGCGGCTTCAAGAATCCAAAAGATGTCGCCACGATGGTGCTGTTGCCGCTGGTGCGATCGAAGGTGACGGTTCCGATCGTCGCCGCCGGCGGTTTCGTCGACGGGGCCAGCATGGTCGCCGCATTCGCGCTTGGCGCCGAAGGCGTGCAACTCGGCACGCGCATGGTGTCGTCGAAGGAATCGCCGGTGCACGACAACTGGAAGAACGCGATCGTCAACGCGAAGGAAACCGACACGGTGTTCCTGAACCGATTCCACTCACCGGCATTGCGGGCGTTGCGCACCGAACGCACGACCCGACTGGAGAAGAACCCGGAGGTCAACGCGATGACCGAATTCGGTACGGCGCGAGAACTCTATTTCGGCGGCAACATGGAAGCGGCGATTCCGCTGACCGGTCAGGTTGCGGGCCGCATCGATTCGGTGCGCCCGGTGGCCGAGATCATTGCGGAGATACGCGAGGAGTTTCGCGACGTGGTGCGGAATCTCGCGCGGCAATACCCCGGCTGACCGCTACCCCGCGAATCACCCTGGCAGTTCGCGCGGGTCAATCGGGATCTGGAACGGCGATATCCGTCGTAGCTTCACCTTCGACAGGCGCGTGCGCAGCGAGGTAAGCGGCGACACGCGCCTGCGCGTTTTCGCGCAGATTCATCGAGAACAAGGCGTAGTCGTACACGTGATAGTTGTCGCGCCCCATCGGTCGCGCGC
>JANLUG010000958.1:0-1699 GCA_031363335.1 Gammaproteobacteria bacterium | reverse complement strand
CGCGACATCGGCGCAACGAGCAAAGGCCACCAGTCGAGTGCAATGCCGAGTTCGTCCTCCAACGCGTAGGTCGGCCGCAGCGCGAGATAGGCCTTCGGATTCTTGAAGTCGATGCACACCGCCGGTGCGTCACCGAGCGGTCCCGGCAACGTCTCGCTCAACGCGCGGTCTCCGCTTCGAAGTGTCGGTAGGCAATGTCCGGCGCCGCGCCGCGCTTGCCGCTCAGCAGCCAGCGCACGCGCGGCAGGTGTTCGCGACCGAAGAACAGTTCGCCATCGATGATAAAACTCGGCACACCGAATATGCCGGCATCGAAAATCTGCAGCTGCATCGCCGCGTGTCGCGCACGACCATCAGCGCTTCGATACGCGGCGAATCCCGAGAGATCCGCGCCGCTTTCCGCGAGCACGCTTTCGATAACGCTCGCGTCTTCGATGTCGAGTTCGCGCTTCCAGAAACGCTCGTACACGCGGTCGATGTAGCCGCGCAACACCGTGCGGCTCTGCAGCTTCGCCCACTCCATACCGATGCCGGCGAGCGATGAATCCCAGATCTTCGTCGTGCCGCGCAGCGTCAAGCCGCGCAGCGATGCGTAACGCCGCGCATCGCGGTACGCATACTTCACGCCGCTCCACTGCTGCGGCGTACGGTTGTTCTCGACGACCTTGCCCTGCCCGTCGAGCTTGGCGGATCCGAGATAGCTCGGAATGTCGAGCGTCAACGGCCGCCAGTCGATTTCGATGCCGAACTGATCTTCGATCGCATACGCAGGATCTTTCGCGAGATAGGCATACGGACTTTTGAAGTCGATGTAGAGGATCAACGGCTTGTCGGAACGAAACGGGTCGAATGCGTCGGTCATCAGCCTTGCCCCACGATGGCCTATAAGTTCGTTTTGTCGATCCAGTAGTTCAGGTCGCGCGCGGCTCGCGCCAACACCACGGGCACCGACCACGCCGTTCGCGCGAGGCGCAGGTCGCTGCTGCGCCCACTGGCGAACAGACCCGACGCGCTCATCCAGAATGCGACGGAGCGCATCGCGTACAGCGCATCGTAATACCGGCACGCGGCTTCATCGATGGCGAATCCGGTGAGCGATTCATAGTCGCGGAAGAACGCGTCGCGTTCGACGAGATTCGACAGCAGTTGTGTACCCTCGCGATTCAAGTCGCTCAACACATACGCGACGTCGTACATCGGATCGCCCAATACCTGCAGCTCCCAGTCGAGCACCGCGGCAACGCGGTCGTCGTCGATCAGCAGATTGCCGGTGCGATACGCGCCGTGCACCAGCGTCACGCGATCGGTACACGGCGCATTCGCTTCGAGCCAGCAGATCAAATCCGTCAGAATCGGCTCGGGCGGAGCCTCCGACACGGCGATCAGCTCACGCCACTTCGCGATTTCGCTCTGCGCGAATCCGGTGCCCGGCTCCGGCACACCGAGAAAATCGAGTCCGGCTGCGCGCCAGTCGAGTGTGTGCAGCGTGGCGAGCGTCTCGGTGAAGCTCGCAGGCAAACGACCTCTCGCCGACGCGTCGCGATAGAACGCGCGGCCGTCGCGTCCCCAGGGGCTCGGGCACACGCCGGCCACCTTCTCCATCACCAGAAACGGCGCACCGAGAATCTGCGTGTCGCGCTCGAACCAATACGGTTTCGGCGTGGGCAGCGGGGTGGCTTCGAGGCATTGCAGTACACGG
>JANLUG010000914.1:0-11222 GCA_031363335.1 Gammaproteobacteria bacterium | reverse complement strand
GTTGTGATGTATGCCGGGCGCGTCGTCGAGAAGGCGTCGGTGACTGGGCTCTTCGAACAGCCGCAGCACCCGTATACGCGCGGCCTGCTTGCGTCGATGCCGCAGCTGCAACACGAACCGAAATCCCGGTTGCCGACCATTGCAGGTATGGTGCCGGCGCTCACGGCTCTGCCGGCCGGATGTCGCTTCTCGAACCGATGCCCGAGCGCGACCGCGGTCTGCGCGACCGAGCCGGAATTGGAACGCAGCGACGGCGACCATTGGGTGGCGTGCCACCACTGGAGATCCGTCGGATGAGCGCGCCGCTGCTCGAAGTTCGCGGCCTCACGAAGCACTTTCCGGTACGCGGCGGCGTGCTGCTGCGCCGGGTCGGCGCGGTCCATGCCGTTGACGGTATTTCCTTTAGTCTCCAGCGCGGCGAGACGCTTGGCCTCGTCGGAGAGTCGGGTTGTGGCAAGAGCACGGTCGGGAAAACGCTGCTGCGTCTGCTGGAGCCCTCGGCGGGGTCGATCTTCTTCGAAGGCAACGACATCACACGCCTCGGCGGCAACGAACTGCGCGCGCTGCGCCGCGAGATCCAGATCGTCTTTCAAGACCCGTTCGATTCACTCAACGCTCGCCATTCGGTCGGCCGCATTCTCGAAGAACCGTATGTGATTCACCGGCTGGGCTCTGCGGCCGAGCGGCGCCGTTGGGTAGCGGAGCTGCTCGAGCGTGTGGGACTTTCGAGCGAAGCGGCGCAACGATATCCACACGAGTTTTCCGGCGGGCAACGGCAGCGCATCGGCATCGCGCGAGCAATCGCGCTACGCCCAAAACTGATCGTTTGCGACGAAGCGGTTTCCGCGTTGGATGTATCGATTCAGTCCCAGGTACTGAACCTGTTGCTCGAGCTGCAGCGCGACATGAACCTCGCACTGATCTTCATCGCGCACGACCTTTCGGTGGTCAAGCACATGTCCGACCATGTCGCCGTCATGTACCTCGGCCAGATCGTGGAACGCGCAAGCGCACGCGAGATCTATGAGCGGCCACGCCACCCCTATACGCGCGCGCTGCTGTCGGCGATCCCGGTGCCCGACCCCGTCAATCGAGACGCCCGGCGCAACTCACGCATCGTGCTGCAAGGCGATGTGCCGTCGCCGATCGATCCGCCGACGGGATGCCGGTTTCATCCCCGCTGCCCGCATGCGCGTCCTGATTGCGCGACGCGCGCGCCAAGTCTGGAGCCGTTCGCAGAGGCCGGAGAAAACGCGACGGACTCGCCCTCGATGGGTGCGGTTGCTTGTCACTACTGGCGCGAAATTGCGGGGAAATACAACTCGTTTTCGTAACGTGCGGCGTTCGGTTGCTATTGTCCATGTCGGCCCATAGAGTCGCCCGTTGTCCCCGGTTCAGGAACACCTCATGACCATTCACGTGGCGCTGACGCATGAGACGCGCTACCACTACGATCGCCCCGTCCAACTTGGACCGCAGACCATCCGTTTGCGGCCGGCTGCGCACAGTCGCACGCCGATCTTGAGCTATGCGTTGACGGTGGAACCCAGAGGACATTTCCTGAACTGGCAGCAGGACCCGTACGGCAACTTTCTTGCGCGCGTAGTGTTCCCCGAACCGGTCGAATCGTTCGAGGTGAAGGTCGATCTGGTGGCCGATATGGCGGTCTATAACCCGTTCGACTTCTTCCTGGAGCCGGACGCCGAGAAATACCCCTTCGAATATGACCCGCAGTTGAGGCGCGAACTGGAGCCGTTTCTGGACGCGGCGCCCGCCGAACCCGCGCTACTTGCGTGGTTGAAGGCGTTTCCGCGTCCCACCGCAAAACCGACGGCGGATTTTCTAGTCGAATTGAATCAGCAAGTCGCCGGCGAGATCGAGTACGTCGTGCGCATGGAACCCGGCATCCAGACTCCGCAGGAAACCCTGACGCTCAAGCGCGGCTCGTGTCGCGACTCGAGTTGGCTGTTGGTACAGATCCTCAGGCACCTCGGTCTCGCTTCGCGTTTCGTCAGCGGTTATCTGATCCAACTGACCGCCGATGTGAAGGCGTTGGACGGTCCGTCCGGTACGAGCCACGACTTCACAGATCTGCATGCGTGGACCGAGGTTTACTTGCCGGGTGCCGGCTGGGTCGGGCTCGATCCAACGTCCGGGTTGTTGACAGGCGAAGGACACATTCCACTCGCGTGCGCCCCACAAGCGCCGTCAGCAGCGCCGATATCGGGTGTGCTCGAGCCGAGTGAAATCGAGTTCGACTTCAAGATGTCGGTCGATCGCATTGCCGAAACGCCACGCGTCACCAAGCCTTACACCGCGGCGCAATGGAAACGAATAGACGCGCTCGGACATCGCCTGGATGCCGAACTGAAGGAAGCAGATGTACGCCTCACGATCGGCGGAGAGCCGACGTTCGTATCCATCGATCACCCCGACGGCGACGAGTGGAATACCACCGCCACCGGCCCGACGAAGCGCGTGCTGGCTGCGGAACTCATCGAGCGTCTGCGGGTGCGCTTCGCGCCCGACGGGATGCTGCATTTCGGTCAGGGCAAATGGTATCCGGGCGAACAGCTGCCGCGATGGGCGTTCTCGCTTTACTGGCGCGGCGACGGCAAACCGCTTTGGCGAGACCAGGCATATGTCGCCGATGAGGCGGTCGACTACGCCCCAACGACCGCGCAAGCCCGCGCATTCATAGAGGGAATCGCGCGACGTCTCGATTTGCCGGTGCAGGCACCGGTGGCGGCGTATGAAGATCCTTGGTACTTCGCATCGCAGGAACGCCGTCTCGCGGAAAACCTCGATCCGTTGGACAACAAGCTCGACGATCCGATGGCGCGCGAGCGTCTTGCGCGCGTCTTTGAGCGCGGCATCGGAACACCGGTCGGTTTCGTGCTTCCGGTACAACGTTGGCAGGCGGCACACGAGCGCCGACGCTGGCTGACCGAAGTGTGGTCGACGCGGTCGAAGCGCCTGTTCGTGCTGCCGGGTGAATCCCCGGTGGGTTATCGATTGCCGCTGCCTTCTCTGCCGCATCTGCCGAAATCGCAATTTCCACAGGTCATTCCTCTCGATCCCTTCGAGGAGCGCGAGAATCTGGCCGAACCCGACCCGCATCGGCAGCCGTTTCTGAGCGGGGGCTGGACCCGTGAGCACGATCGCGAACGCGCCCGCACCGTAGCGAATCAACGGGACCTTGAAGGGGCGGTACCGGTTCGCACCGCGCTCGTCGTCGAACCCCGCGACGGCCGGTTGAACGTCTTCATGCCGCCCGTGGAAACCGTCGAAGACTATCTCGACCTGGTCGCGGCCGTGGAGGACACCGCAGCCGAGTTGATGACGCCGGTGCATCTCGAAGGTTACGGGCCGCCGCCGGATCCGCGCATGAACGTCATCAAGGTGACGCCGGACCCAGGCGTCATCGAAGTCAACATTCACCCGTCGCACGGTTGGGACGAGATGGTTGCGACGACGATGGCCGTGTACGAGGAAGCCCGTTTGACGCGCCTCGGTACGGAGAAATTCATGCTCGACGGCCGTCACACCGGCACGGGTGGCGGCAACCACGTTGTTCTCGGTGGACCGACGGCCGGCGACAGTCCGTTTCTGCGCCGGCCCGATCTGCTGCGCAGCCTGATCACCTATTGGCAACACCATCCCGCGCTTTCGTACCTGTTCTCGGGAATGTTCATCGGCCCCACCAGTCAGGCGCCGCGAGTAGACGAGGCGCGGCACGATGGCTTGCACGAACTCGAGCTTGCGTTCACCGAGGTGCCGGATCGGGCGAACGGGACACCGGCGCCGTGGCTCGTCGATCGGATATTCCGCAACTTGCTCATCGATGTGACCGGCAATACGCATCGCTCGGAGATCTGCATCGACAAGTTGTACTCGCCGGATGGCCCAACGGGCCGACTCGGTCTCGTCGAGTTCCGTGCGTTCGAGATGCCGCCGCACGCGCAGATGAGCCTTGCACAACAGCAACTGCTGCTCGCGCTCGTTGCACGATTCTGGAAGACACCGTGCCAAGCCGAGCTGGTGCGCTGGGGAACGCTGCTGCACGATCGGTTCATGCTGCCGCATTTCGCCTGGCATGATCTGTCGGAACTGATCGCAGACATGAACCGGGCAGGTTATCCGCTGGAACTCGAGTGGTTCGCGCCGCATTTTGAGTTCCGATTTCCGCGCTATGGGGAAGTCCGCTATGGCGACCTGACGCTCGAACTGCGTCAGGCGTTGGAGCCATGGCATGTGATGGGCGAGGAGGGTGCGCCGGGCGGCATGGTTCGTTATGTCGACTCATCACTCGAGCGACTACAGGTCAGAGTGACCGGCCATACGCCTGAGCGCTTCGTGATCGGATGCAACGGGTGCGCGGTGCCGATGCGATCGACGGGCGTGAACGGCGAGTACGTGGGCGGGGTGCGCTTCCGGGCGTGGAAGCCGGCCGCGAGTCTGCACCCGACGATCGACGTCGATGCGCCGCTGGTGTTCGATGTGTACGATCGTTGGACGCGACGTGCGGTGACCGGCTGCACTTACCACGTCGCGCATCCCGGAGGGCGTAACTTTGAGCATTTCCCTGTGAACAGCAACGAAGCGGAGAGTCGCCGCCTGTCGCGTTTCTTCCCGTTCGGCCATACGGCCGGCCCGCATCCGGAGCCGCGTTCGCTGGTGCGCCCCGAATTTCCGCACACGCTCGATCTACGCTGGAGTTGAGTTGATCGACGCGGCCGACGATCGAGGCGTGGATCCGATGGTGTCGGGATACCGGCCGCCGTCGGGTGTCTACGACGAGATGATGGGCGCCAACGGAATACTGCGGCCGCATTGGCGCTCATTCATCGATGGGCTGACGGCGATGGGCGGCGAAGGTCGCTTGCAAGCGGCGGAGACCGCCGCACGCATGCTCCACGATAATGATGTGACCTATATAGCCCACGGCACTGAGGGAGAGACCGCCCGTCAATGGCGGCTCGATATGCTGCCGTTGATCATGGCGCCGACGGAATGGCATGCGCTCGAGGTCGGTCTGATTCAGCGCGCTCGTCTGCTCAACATGATTGTGGCGGACGTGTATGGGCCGCAGCAGCTGCTGAAGTCGCGTTCGATTCCGCCGGCGTTGGTCTTCGGCAACCCGGAGTTTCTGCTGCCGTGCCACGGCGTCGGCGCGCGCGATGGCACCTTTCTGCATCTGTTGGCATTCGATCTCGGCCGCTCGCCCGACGGGCAATGGTGGGTATTGAGCAATCGCGCCCAGTCACCGGCCGGGGCCGGATATGCGCTCGAAAACCGCATCATCACTTCACGATGCCTGCCCGACATGTTCGAAACCTGCAACGTGCACCGCCTGGCATCGTTCTTCGGCGGGTTCAGCGAGAACCTGCTCAGCCTCGGCGGGCGCGAAGATCACCTCGCGGTCGTGTTGTCTCCCGGCCCAGGACGCAGTTATTTCGAACACGCGTTTCTCGGTCGTTACCTCGGCTACCCGGTGGTGGAGGGTGCCGATCTGACGGTACGGGCAGGGCGCGTCTACTTGAAGACGCTCGAAGGACTGAAGCCGGTCGAGTTGATCCTGCGCCGCGTCGAATCGAATCAGTGCGATCCACTGGAACTGCGGGTCGATTCCAGCGTCGGCGTCGCAGGGCTGTTACAGGCGGCCCGGGAGAACGAAGTCGTCATCGCGAACTCCATAGGCAGCGGCGTCGTCGAGAACGAAGCGATCATGAGCTTTTTGCCGAGCCTCTCGCGCCAGGTCCTAGGCGAAGACCTCAAGATTGCGAGCGTACCGACGTGGTGGTGCGGCAACCCTGCAGAGCGGGCGCATGTGCTCGCGCACCTCGACGAGCTCGTTGTGCGACGTGCGTTCGCGTCTCGTTCGCTCATCGCGAGCGGTAGCCGCGGTTCGCTCACATCGGAGTTCAGCGATCTGTCGATCGATGTCGTCAAGAAGATGATCGAACATCGCCCCCAGCAGTTCGTTGCGCAGGAAGGCATCCAGTTGTCGACGGCGCCGTTCTGGTCCGGCGAAGGGCTCGTCCGCGCCGAACCGTTGACGCTGCGTGTTTTCGTGGCGGCAACAAAAGACGGCTATCGCGTGATGCCCGGTGGCCTTGCCTTGCTGACACGCGACGGTGACGTTCGCTCGCAGCGGCCGGCAACGGACTACAGCAAGGATGTCTGGGTGTTATCCGATGAGTCGGTCGACACATTCAGCTTGCTGGGCCGCTCGCTGCAGGCCACGGCCCTGCGTCGTTCCGATCGCGATCTGCCCAGTCGCGCGGCTGACAATCTCTATTGGCTCGGCCGATATCTCGAACGCGCCGAGGGCGCGGTCCGTCTCTACCGGAGTCTGTTCAGCTATCTGTCGGGTGAGAGCGCCGGCAACGACCCCGCGACGCTCGATACATTGGCGCGCCTGCTCGTCTCGCAGGAACGTCTGACGGCGCGGCGGGCGAAGCGCGCGACGGTCGACGGCGCGAGAGCAGTAGAACAGGAGTTGTGGCAAGTCTTGTTCGATCCGGAGTCGCCTGACGGATTGGCGAAGGTGCTGGGCAACGTCGGCCGTACGGCCGATCTCGTTCGCGAGCGGTTGTCGGCCGACGCGTGGCGGATACTCGAGAGTTTGACGCATACCCCCGAGGTACCCTGGCGCGCTCACGCGATCGGCGACGCGGTGAAACTGCTGAATACGATGATCCAGAACCTGTCTGCGATCACCGGGATGATTCAGGAGAACATGACGCGCGGATATGGCTGGCGTCTGCTGGACATGGGGCGACGGATCGAACGAACGCGCTATGCCGCGCGATTGATTCGCGGACTAACGACTCAGGGCGAGCCGGCAGAGAACGGTGTACTGAATCTGTTGCTCGAACTCGTCGATAGCACAATGACGTACCGCTCGCGCTACAAGGCGATTCCGCAATTGGCGGCAGTGTTGGACCTCGTGATGGCGGACGAATCGAATCCGCGATCGTTGATTTTTCAGATCAGCGAAATCGAGGAACATCTCGAAGTGATGCCCCTCGAACAGGAGTCCGGGCCGATCAGCGCGGCGCAGAAGATCGTCATCAGCCTCCTTGCTGAATTGCGGCTCTGCGATGTGAAGAAGCTCTCGATCGTGCGCAGCCGTGGCGGACTGCGCACTCATCTCGATCGGGTATTGATGCGCCTGGAGCTGGGAGCCGACGAACTGTCGGATGTCATTGAGGGCACCTACTTCAGTCATTCGCTGGAGCGGCAGATCTCCGGTTCCGGGCGGCTGGGTTCGGCGAAGTGATCTACGACATCAACCACGACACTACCTTCGACTACGCGCAGCCCGTCAGTGTGTCGCATCAGCTGCTGCGTCTTGCGCCGCGCGAATCTCCGCGGCAACGGCCGCTGCACAGCGCGCTGATCGTCGAACCGGCGCCGGTGATGCGCAAGACGCGCAATGATTTCTTCGGAAACGAGATCACGTATCTAACAGTACAGGTGCCGCATGCACGCTTGACGATCCGCAGCGCGTCACGCGTCGAAGTGCAGCCGGTCGATGCGGCGTTGCTGAACCTCGGGCCATGTTGGGAGGACGTTGCCGTGGCGCTGGATGCGCCGACCAGCAAGGGCGCGCTCGAAGCCAGCCAGTTCGCGTTTGCATCTCCGTACATCGATATCGATGATGAAGTTTGCGCGTTCGCGCGCGAGACATTCAAACCACGTCAGGCATTTCTTCCATTGGTGATGGAGCTGACCGCAAAGATCTTTCGGGAATTCGTCTATGAAGGCGGCGTAACCGATGTGTGGACCCCCGTGAGCGAGGTGTTGGAGAAGCGGCGCGGCGTGTGCCAGGACTTCGCGCATCTGGAAATTGCCGCGCTGCGCAGTCTCGGACTGCCGGCACGTTATATGAGCGGATATCTGCTCACCCATCCTGCTGAGGGGAAGGAACGCCTGGTCGGCGCCGATGCATCGCACGCGTGGGTGTCGGTGTGGTGCCCGGACTTCGGTTGGGTCGAATTTGACCCGACCAACAATCTGATGCCGTCCGATGAGCACATCGCATTGGCGTGGGGGCGGGACTACGGCGATGTCAGCCCCACGACGGGCATTATCGTCGGTGGTGGCGCACATACAGTGACCGTCGGCGTCAGTGTCGAATCCGCAACGGGCTGAAAACGACGACGGAATTGATGGCCGTGCGGCTCAACTCAATCGGAAGTGCAAGACCGCGCGAACGGATGCGGACCTTGCTCTGCCTTGTGCTCGTTGTGTCCGGATGCGCGCGCGATCCGGAATTGGTCACGCTGGCGGACTCTCCTCCAGCGCCGTCGACCGTGACCGCCGCGCTCGCCGACTGGCGCGTGCGCTCCACCGGAGCGACGCAGGCGATCCGATTCGGCGGATCGGATGCGAACGTTCGGGCCTATGTGCACGGAGATTCGGGTGCGCCGAACGTGACCTGGAATCCAACCGGGGGTCTCTCCGGCGACGGCTGTCTGAGGCTCGTGCGTCCGTCGGGTCGGTCGGCGTCGGCGGGATGGCGCGCGCCGCTCAATTCGACGTGGACCGAACGCGGTCAAGGCTTCGGCATTGGCGTGCCGTTCTGGGTGCAGTATCGGTTCCGACTCGGCCCGGGTCGGCTCAAGTCCAATCCAGGCTCGGCCGGTTTCAAGATTGCCGACATTTCGCAGTACAACGCGAGTTCGCCCGACAGTTCTCGAAGCCACACGAACGGCGAGATCGTCACTCAGAACCAGGATTGGCGCGGCATCCCTTTGGTCTATCGCGACATCGGTTGGACGAGCACGCCGCCATTCACCCCCGAGCCCGGCTTCAGGCTCAAGGAAGGCATCTGGTACACGATCATGTACCGCTTGGAGTTCCCGACCTGGAGCAACACCCGCGGTACGGGGAATCACTTCGAGGCTTGGATCGCCCGTTCCGGCGATACATCTTGGACGACGCTGTATGACGTGTCAGGCACGGGCGCGATCATCGGCACGAATGACAACGATGACATCGAGGGGATTCCGAACGGCCACAACGGAATCTGGTTCACTACGTTCGAGACGAACGCGACAACGTACAACACCGAGACCTGGCAGGAATACGACCAACTGATCGTATCGCCCAGTCAGATTCCGATTCCGGGCGTGTAGCCTCCGGGAAGGCATAATGTTCTTGCGAAAGTGAATTTGAAACACGAACCAAAGAGAAGGCGCTGCGCGCGCTCCGCTGCGGTCGATCAGAACGGCAGCCCGCCCTCGTCGAGGCCGAGCTTCAACCGTCCCCGCAACTCCGCGGCAACGTCGAAATCGACGATGGCGAGATGCCACGCCGTGTTGATGTCGCGGAACACGCGCTGCATCATCGGTACCCGCCGCCTAGGCGAATACACTCGCACGGAGTTCTGGTCGTTATACCTGTTCGGTCAGCGCCTTTCGCCTGCGGCCTCGAAATGCGATCCGCGCGAGCAAACCTCCGAAGCCGCCGATACCGACCGACGGAACAAGCCACGCTGATAGTTTCGCTGAGGGGAGGCGATCGTATCGACCGGTTGCAATTGCTTCCTCCAACGCCTCGCGCAGCTGCGTCGCTGGAAGGTCCACGTGCAGATAGAGGCCGAGCCACTCTCGATACCAGATGCGATTGCCGAGCACGATGATCAGTAGGTCCTGTTCGGGATATAGCGCGACCGACTCTCGAGTCACTACGTTTCCCGCTCGCAGTGCAGTGGGCCATGCGTACATGTCGTCTACCGTGGACAACACCTCGCCGTTGCCGAGCGGACCCCAGTAAGGTCCGGGCCAGGTCGCGGGGCTGCCCGAGTCCGCGCCGTTGAAGTAACCATGTACGACCGGCAGATTCCGCCAGCGCGCTTCCCCATAGAAGCCGGTGCGCGTCGAGTGCGGATCCGAAGATGCGCTGCAGCGCGTCGGCCCGATTGAGCGGTTCGAGGTCGTCGACTACTCAAGCGTCGCGTACTGGGTGGAGCGATCGTTGCCACGGATGCCCCTCACCTGATCCACACAGGCGCGCAGGTCGAGGAGGTACTGGTCGATCGCGCCGGTGTTGCTGTTGCTGACGGACGAATGCAGCGAATCGGGCGGTGTCTGCCGATCGTGGAACCAGCCTTTGGCGCGCAGCGCATCGCCGACCGCGAAGACGTCGACGAGTGGACTGGACGCAGGATCGCCTGCCATCGCGACCAGATGGAACTGTCCATGGCCGAGTACCCGAACGCCGCCGATCGACGCGATGCCTGCGCGCAGCTGATCGGCGTTGGCGAGGGCTGCGCGCGTCAACGAGAGGTAGCCTTCGACGCCAAGGTGCTGCATGACGGCCCAGGCCGCCGCCATTGGCAATCCGGAGCGGGTACCTTGCAGATTCGGCGACGCGTAGAAGCCGCCGAGCCAGCCGTCGAAGACGAACGTTTGATAGCGCCGCAGTTCCTTCGTGCGGTGCAGGATCACGGAGACGCCTTTCGGCGCGTAGCCCAGTTTGTGAACGTCGGCGGAAATGGAGTGCACGCCGTCGACGCGGAAATCCCACGGCGCCACCTGACGGCCGAGCATCTCCGCGAACGGCAGCACGAAGCCGCCCATGCACGCATCGACGTGACAGTTTGCATCGACCGTTTTCGCCAGTGCAGCGATGTCGGGAATGGGATCGATGACGCCCTGCGGATACTGCGGCGCCGAACCGACCAGCAACACGGTGTTGCCATTGACCACCTGCGCCATTGCGGCGACGTCAGCGGTCCAATCGGCGCGCACCGGGGTCTTGTGAACCGTGATGCCGAACAGGTGCGCCGCCTTGTGAAACGCCGCGTGCGCGCTCTCCGGCAGCACCATTTCCGGTATGGTGATGCCGCGTTCTGCGCGGCCGCGTTCGCGCGCCGCAAGCACGCCGCACAGGATCGATTCGGTACCGCCGCTGGTCAGAAATCCGGCCGCGGTCGCAGGCCCGTGCAGCAGGCCGCTGGTCCAGCCGACGACATCGGCTTGAATTGCGCCGAGCGACGGAAACGCAGCGGTGTTCAGCGCGTTCTCGTGCAGGTACAGGCGCGCTGCCTGTTCGGCGACCGCGTGCACGCTCGGCCCGCCGTTGTAGATCATGCCGAACGCGCGGCCGTCCTCCCAACGTACGTCGTTGCGGCGCTTGTCGGCGAGTTCGGCGATGACATCGTCCACCGGTCGTCCGTGTTGCGGCAGTTCCAAAGCGCTATCTCCAGC
>JANLUG010000204.1:0-3551 GCA_031363335.1 Gammaproteobacteria bacterium | reverse complement strand
CGCGGTCGACAACCCGCAAGTGCGCGAATGTCTGGAGGACGAACTCGAACTGCTGCTGGTCGACGAATTCCAGGACACCAATCCGATGCAACTCGCGCTGTTCGTCAAGCTCGCGCATCTCGCGAAGCGCGTGATCTTCGTCGGCGACGTAAAGCAGGCGATCTACGCATTTCGCGGCTGTGATCCGGAACTGGTGGATGCGACCTTGGCGGATCTGAAACGGCGCGGCGCGCACACCGACGTGCTGCAATCGTCGTGGCGTTCGCGGCCGGGGTTGTTGAGCTATCTGAATCAGCTGTTCGTGCACGCGTTCGCGGCCGACGGAATCGATGAGGCTGCCGTCGCGTTGCGCGCACAACGCGCGGATTCGCTCGACACGCCGGCGGTGCTGCAGTGGCGCTTGCCCGCCGGCCAGGCGGCGCAGTTCGATGCGCTCGCTCGCGGCATCGCCAAACTGGTGGCGGACGGCGCGCGCGTGATCGACCCGGACTCGAACGCGATGCGGCCGTTACGATTCGGCGACATCGCGGTGTTGGCGCGTACTACCGATCACGTCGAAGACATCGCGCGTGCGCTGAAAGCCGCGCGCGTGCCGATGAAGATGTCGTTGACGGGGCTGCTCGGCGTGCCGGAAGTCTGTCTGGCGAAGGCCTGCTTGCGGCGCCTCGCCGATCCGTCCGACACGCTCGCATCCGCGGAAATTGCGGCGTTCGCGGATTGCGGCGACCCGGAGATCTGGCTTGCCGATCGATTGCGGCATCTGGCCGCCGGCGGACGCTCGAGCGAATGGCTCGATGCGACGCACCCCATCGTGAAGCGGTTGGCGGATCTGCGTGCCGCGGCCGCGTACCAATCGCCGGTGGAGACGGTTGCGCGCGTGTTGAACGACATCGGGATCCGCGAAGTCATTGCGGGTTGGGGTCGCGATTCGATCAAAGCGGCTCAGCGGCAGCGCAATCTCGATGCATTCCTGAATCTGGCGGTGGAGTACGAAGGGTACTGCGAGGCGCAACACGAAGCGGCAACGCTTACGGGCTTCTCGTTCTGGGTGCAGCATCCGCACTCGCCCGAACTCGATCTGCAGCCGACCGTCACCACGGGCGATGCCGTGCATGTGCTGACGTATCACAAGGCGAAGGGGTTGGAGTGGCCGGTGGTCGTCACCGCCGACTTCGATTATCAATCGCGCAGCAGTCTGTGGGATGTGCGCGTGAATCTCACCGCGCCGTTCGATGTCGACGCGCCGCTGGCACATCGATCGATCCGCTTCTGGCCGCGCATCTTCGGCGACCATAGCCGCGACATTTCGATGCTCGACGCGATCGTCAGCTCCGAAGAAGCGCGCGCGAGCGAGCGCAGCAGTGCGTCGGAGCAACGTAGGCTCGCCTACGTCGGCACTACGCGCGCACGCGACCTGTTGATCATCGCGTTGCCGCTGAAGGGCGTGAAGCCCGACGCATGGCTGACCACGTTCGCGACGCCTGAAATGCTGCCGAGCGGCGATGCGTTTCAGTTGCCGAACGGCGACGTCATCGGCACCGGCTTCGCTGATCTGTCGAACGACACGGTGCTATCGCCGCCGTTGCGGTACGCACCGGTCTGGTTTCCACAGCGCGCGCGTGCCGCCGCGGTGTTGCCGGCCACGCTCAGTCCGTCGCGCGCGGCGGCCGTTGCAACAGCCACGGTCGGCGAAGTTGTCGAACTCGGCGAACGCATCGCCGTGCGCAGCGACGACATGGCGTTGATCGGCACGGCATTGCACGCGATCGTTGCGATGGAACTCGTCAACCCCGATCGCGACGACGCGCTCGCGCGCGCGCGGCAAATTCTGCTGGGATTCGGCGCCGAATATTTCATCGATCACGACGCCGCGGTGGCCTGCGCCCGACGGTTTCGTGCATTCGTCGTCGAACGTTTTAAACCGACGCGCATTCTGGCCGAGTGGCCGGCCGCCCAGATGCTCGCAAACGGACAGGTGCTGCGCGGTTGGATCGACGTGCTGGTGGAAACGGCCGAAGGGTGGGTGGTGATCGATCACAAATCGTCGCCGCGTCCGAGGAGCGAATGGCGGGTCGAAGCGCTGGAGCATTCGGGCCAGCTTGCGAACTATCGCGCGATGGTTGCGGCGACCGGTGCGCGGCTTGCCGGGACATGGATTCATTTCCCCGTCAGTGGCGGTATGGTTCGCGTCGATCTGGATGCGACGGCATGAGCGAGACGACGGAAACGATCGGTACCTGTCCGAACTGCGGCGCGCCGCGATCGGGCGGTTTCTGCGGTGCTTGCGGGCAGAACAGCCGCAGCTACCTGCGGGCGACCCGCGAAATCGTCGGTGAAGTGTTGAGCGAGGTGTTCGATCTCGACTCGCGGTTGGGCCGAACGCTGAAGTCGCTGCTGCTGCGCCCCGGACATCTCTCTCGCGAATTCGCAAGCGACCGCCGCGCGAGGTACGTCTCGCCGGTGCGGCTGTACATCGTCGTTAGCCTGGTATTCTTCGGTGTGCTGTCGTTGACGTCGCGATACGAATCGGTCGACGTCCCCGCGGGGGTTCCGGCCGATGCGCAGCACGACATCGCGGCGGATCCGGCAATCAGCGACGTCTACAAACAACTCAGCGACGCGCAGCGAGCGCGGCTGAAGTCGATTCTCGAGAAACAAGGTACTGCGACCGAGGCAGTCCGGCGCCAGCTGGCCGAACTCGACGAGGCGAATCGAACCGCGCCGCCCGCATCGGTGTCGGAATTCGAGAGCGCGTTGTCGGACCGCGTGCTCGATCTCGCGGAGAACCCGCGCGGCGCGTACGACACCGTCATTTCTCACCTGCCGGCGGCGATGTTCTTCACGCTGCCGCTCTATGCGGCGTGGCTGAAGCTGATGTATCGGCGCCGCTTTTATTCCGAGCATCTGGTGTTCGCGTTGCACCTGCACGCGTTTCTGTTCTTCATCGGCACGTTCATTCTGCTGCTGCCGGACGCGCCGTCGCAGTCGCCGTCCGCCGCGGTACGAACGTTGTCCGACGTCGGTTCGTTCGCCGGCGACGCGCTGAGGTTCGCGGGGCTCGCGTACTATCTGATCGCGCTCAAGACGTTTTATCTCGAGAGTTGGACGCGCACGGTGGCCAAGTTTCTGGTGATCAACGTCGCGCACGCGGTGTTGATTGCGCTCGGCATCGCCGTGGTCACCGCGGTGGCGCTACTCCTTTATTGATAATCCGCTTACACGCTTTAGTCTTGTACAGTTACCGATTCGCACACATGCAGGACCCTCTCATGACCATTTCCGCCCATCAGATCTCCGTGGTTCCGTTCAAGGCCGGCCTCAAGAATCTCGACGCGATACTCGACAAAGCCAAGAGCTGGGTTGAAACGAAGAAGATCGACCCGAATGCGTTGCTGCAGGCGCGCCTCGCGCCGGATATGTTTCCCCTGCTGCGGCAGGTGCAGGCCGTCACCGACCAGTCGCGCAACTGCGCGCGCCTCGCCGGGCTCGAACCACCGAAATACGACAACACCGAAACGACCTTCGACGAACTGAAAGCGCGTATCGCGAAG
>JANLUG010000871.1:0-3103 GCA_031363335.1 Gammaproteobacteria bacterium | reverse complement strand
CTGCGACGCTGCGTTTTTTGATCGGCTTCGACGCGGGCGCGCTGCCGATTTTGCTGATGTCGAGCTGGCGGCCGGATACCCAGACCTTCTTTAGCAACCGAAAAACCTCTTTCGGCATACCTTCGGGGAGTTCGACGGTGCTGTACGCATCGTAGATTTCGATGCGGCCGATGTTGGAGCTCGATACACCTGCTTCGTTCGCAATTGCGCCAACGAGATTGCCCGGTTGCACGCCGTTGGTACGGCCGACTTCGACCCGATACAGCTCCTTTCCTGCACCTGCCGGTATTTCGACGGTTGGCGCGCGCGGGCTTTTTCGCGGCTTGTCGACGCGCTTGCGATCGCCGGTCCCCGAACGCTCTTCGTCGCGCGGCGGGCGCTTGTCCAGCGTGATGACGTCTTTCACCAACAGCGGCTTGTCGCCTTGCGCCAGCTGCGCCAGCGCGGCGGCGATATCGATCGGATCGGTGTCGTGTTGCTGCTGATAACGCACGACTACGTCGCGGAAGAAATCGAGATCGCGCGTCGCCAACGTGTCGGTAATACGTTGCGTGAACTTGGCGATGCGCTTGTCGTTGACGGTTTCCGCCGACGGCAATTCCATCGGTTCGATCTGCTGGCGCGTCGCCTTCTCGATGGCTCGCAACAGATGGCGTTCGCGCGGTGCAACGAACAGGATCGCTTCGCCGCTGCGGCCGGCGCGTCCGGTGCGGCCGATGCGGTGTACGTACGCTTCCGTGTCGTTCGGAATGTCGAAGTTGATGACGTGGCTGATGCGTTCGACGTCGAGTCCGCGCGCGGCCACGTCGGTGGCAACGAGAATGTCGAGCTTGCCGGCCTTCAGGCGGCTGATCGTCTGCTCGCGCTGTTTCTGCGGCATATCGCCGTTCAGTGCGGAGGTCGCGTAGCCGCGTGCCTGCAACCGTTCGGCCAATTCGACAGCGGCGATGCGTGTGCGCACGAATACGAGCATGCCGTCGAACGGTTCTGTTTCGAGCAATCGTGTCAACGCATCGAGCTTGTGCACGCCGGTGACGATCCAGTAGCGCTGATGGATCGTCTCGGCCGTGGTCGTGCGCAACTTGATGGTGATTTCCGCAGGATCGCGCAGGTACTGCTGCGCGATGCGCCGAATCGCCGCGGGCATCGTTGCGGAGAACAATGCGACCTGACGCGTCGGAGGTGTCTGGCTGAGGATCCACTCCACGTCTTCGATGAAGCCCATGCGCAACATTTCGTCCGCTTCATCGAGCACGACTGTGCTCAACCCACTGAGCTTCAAGGTGCCTCGGCGCATGTGGTCCATCAAACGTCCGGGCGTACCGACGATGACGTGCACGCCGCGTTTCAGCTGACGCAGTTGCACCGAGTAGTCCTGGCCGCCGTACACCGGCAGCACCTGGAAGCCGCGCAGATGGCTCGCGTAGGACTGGAAGGCTTCGGCCACCTGAATCGCGAGTTCGCGCGTCGGTGTCAGCACCAGAATCTGCGGATCGGCACGCTTCAGGTCGAGCCGCGACAGCAACGGTAAAGCGAACGCCGCGGTCTTGCCGGTGCCGGTTTGCGCCTGTCCGACCACATCGCGTCCCGCCAACAGGTGCGGAATGGTGGGAATCTGAATCGGCGTGGGCGTTTCGTAGCCGACGTCGCGGACGGCCGCGAGCACCTCCGGAATCAGATTGAAGTCGGCAAAAGTCGGCAGCGCTTCTTCGGTCATTTAGCTTTGGAATGCGGGATTTCGCGACAGGGTACCCCAGTCGGCCCGGCAAGTCTGATCGGCTGACGGCTGTGCTATCGTCGCGACGACCGTTCGAGGGGGAATCATGGCGGCTCTGAAATCATTCACGGGTTGGAACTACGGCGACATTCTCGATGCCGTCGACGCAATCGTGCCGCCGGAACGTATCGCGCTGATCCATGCCGATCACGTCGTTCGGTGGCAAGATTTCTCGCGGCGCACGAACAATCTCGCGCGGGCGCTGCTGGAACTCGGTGCGCGGCCGGGCGACAAGATCGCCTTCTATATGCGCAACCGCGCCGAATACAGCGAAGGCATTGCCGCCGCGTTCAAGGCGCGGTTGACGCACGTGAACGTCAACTACCGTTACGTCGATCACGAGCTCGTCTATCTGCTCGACAATGCGGACGCGACGGTGGCGATCTACACGGCCGAGTTCGCGGGGCGCGTTGCGGCGATCCGGGCGCAACTTCCGGCAGTGCGGCAGTGGGTCGAGGTCGCGGACGGCCATCCCGGCGGCGACGATGTGATGGAGTACGAGATGCTCGCCGGTGTCGGCGCCGGCACGCCGCTCGGTATCGAACGCTCGGGCGACGACATGCTGTTTCTCTACACCGGTGGTACCACCGGCATGCCGAAGGGCGTGATGTGGCGTCACGACGATCTTTGGAGAGGCACCGGTGCCGGCGGCAACCCTCGCATCGGGGTGCCGCCGTCTCCGGATCTCGCGGGGTACATCGAGCGCCTGCAGCTCGAGACGCCGCCCGTGAATTTGCCGTTGCCGCCGATGATGCACGGCACGGGGCTGCTGTCGTCGGTTTCGGCAATGACGCACGGCGGCACGTGTGTGACCTTGCCGGCGCGCAGTTTCGATGCAGATGAAGCCCTCGCGGCAATCGAGCGTCACAAGGTCACGGCGGCAACGATCGTCGGTGATGCATTCGCGCGCCCCCTTGTAGAAGCGTTGGATGGCGCAACCATGAAGCGCGACATCTCATCGCTGCGTTTCATCAGTTCTTCCGGCGTGATGTGGACGCGCGAGATCAAGGCAGGACTGCTGCGGCACAACCAGGCGCTGACACTGGTCGACGGCTTTGCGTCGTCCGAGGCGCTCGGACTCGGCAGTTCCGTGATGACGCGCGACCAAGCCGTGGATGTCGCGCGCTTTTCGTTGGGACCAACATGCAAGGTGTTCACGGAAGACCATCGCGAAGTGCGCGCAGGTTCGGGTGATGCCGGGATGGTGGCCGTCAGCGGTCCGCTTCCGGTCGGTTATTACAAAGACGAAGCGAAGTCGGCAAAGACCTTCCCGGTCATCGGCGGCGTGCGGTACTCCATTCCCGGCGATTGGGTGCGCGTCGAGGC
>JANLUG010000846.1:0-3032 GCA_031363335.1 Gammaproteobacteria bacterium | reverse complement strand
CGATCCTGCTGTACCTCGCCGAGAAGTACGGCGCCTTGATGGGCGGCGACCGGAGGGAAACGCTGCAGAGGCTGATGCTGCAGATCGGCGGAATCGGACCGATGCTCGGGCAGGCGCATCATTTCCTGCGGTTCAATCCGGGCAAGGCGCCCTATGCGGAGGAGCGCTTCAAACTCGAAGCGGCGCGCCTTTATGGCGTGCTCGATGCGCGGCTGCGCGACCATCAGTATCTGGCCGACGAATATTCGATCGCCGACATCGCGACGTGGCCGTGGATATCCCGCTTCGAATGGCAGCAGATCGATCTGGCCGACTATCCGCACGTTGCGCGTTGGTATCTCGCGATCGCCGATCGCCCCGCGGTGCAGCGCGGTTATGATGTGCCCGCGAAAGTGGGTGATATCCCGCGTCCGGTTCTGAAACACTCATGAAGACGACAACATGACGATTGAGGTGCGCGCCGCGAGAGCGGACGAGATGGATCAGTTCGGCCTGGTCGGTGCGTACGTTTACGCGGGCGCGTTCGGCGACGGTCCGGACAATGTCGTGGCGCAGAACAATCGCCCGGAGTGGACATTGTGCGCGTACGCGGACGGCCGCATGGCGGCGAGCTATTCGTGTTTGCCGTTCACGATGCGCGCGAACGGCCGCGCCGTTGCGATGGGCGGCGTTACCGCAGTGGGAACGTTGCCCGAGTTCCGCCGGCAGGGCTTGCTGCGGGCGATCACCACACGCTCGCTGACGGACATGCGCGAGCGCGGTCAGGCTGTAGCTTCGTTGTGGGCGTCGCAGGCGGCGATTTATCAGCGGTATGGCTACGCGCTGTCGAGCGCGAACGTGACGTATCGTATCGATACCGTCGATGTCGGTTTTGCGGACGGCGATTCCGGCTCTGCGCGCGTTTCGCGCGTTGAACCGGATACCGGCTTCGAGGTATTGAAGAAGATCTACATCGACTTCGTTGCGCAACGCATGTGCTACCTGCATCGCGCCAAACCGCTGTGGATGAACAACGTGCTGTCGAGCACGCCGCTTACCGGACCCGCACACATCGCCGTGGCGTATGCATCCGACGGCGCGCCGACCGGCTACGTCGTCTATCACGTGCGCAACGAGAAGGTTGCCCATCCGACCCGCGCGCAGGAACTGCTCGTGAAAGACTTCATCTGGCTGACCGCCGATGCGTATAGAAGCCTGTGGTCGTGGCTTGGACGGCACGATCTGGTCGGCCGCATCACGTGGATGCGCGCGCCGGTCGACGACCCGGCGCCGGAACTGTTCGTCGAGCCACGGTTGCTGAATGCGCAGTCGCGCGACGGACTCTGGTTGCGCATCGTCGATGCGGCGGCTGCACTGGCACAACGCGGCTATCAGGCGGACGGCGCCATCACGCTCGACATCGCGAAGGATGACCTGACGCCGTGGAACGCGGGGCGACTCAAACTCGAATGCTCGCCCGACGGCGCAACGACAACGCCGTCGCGCGCCAATGCGGACATCACGTTGTCGGTGAAGGTGCTCGCAAGCCTCTACAGCGGCTTCCGGTCGGCGCGGCAACTGGCGCAGTGGGGAATGATCGACGGCGACGATGCAGCGATCGAGCGAGCCACGCGGATCTTCGCGACGCGGCATGCGCCGCACTGCCCCGACAACTTCTGATGGCGCTCTACTATCGACATCGGCTGCCGGTTCGGATCATGCATTGGATCAACGTCGTCGCGTTCGTCGTGATGTTGATGAGCGGGCTGATGATCTTCAACGCGCACCCGACGTTGAACTGGGGCAAGCAATCATACGGTGACGCGACGGAAGTGCTCAGCATTGCCGCCTATCGCGACAGTGCGGGCGACCTGCGCGGCGTAACGACGCTGTTCGGCCGCGAATACGACACGACCGGCGTCTTCGGTGTTGCACCGAATGCGCAGGGCATCGCCGCAACGGCGGCGTTCCCGCACTGGCTGACGATTCCGAGCACGTATTCGCTGGCCGTCGCGCGCCGCTGGCACTTCTTCTTCATGTGGGTGTTCGTCGTCAACGGCCTCGCGTATGTGGCGTGGTCGCTTTTGAGCCGACATCTGTCGCGCGATCTCGCACCGTCGCGTTCCGACCTGCGTTCGATCCCGCAGTCGATCAAGGACCACGTCCGCTTCCGGCATCCGAGCGGCGACGCCGCCAAGCGTTACAACGTGCTGCAGAAGCTGACGTACCTGAGCGTGATCTTCGTGTGGCTGCCGCTGGTGATCCTGATGGGTTTCGCGATGTCGCCGTCGCTGAACGCATTGTTACCGGGTTGGGTCGACGTATTCGGCGGGCGGCAATCGGCGCGGACGCTGCATTTCGTTGCGGCGCTGGTGCTCGTGGCGTTCACCGCTCTGCACGTTTTCCTGGTGATCACGACGGGGCTCTGGAACAACATGCGTTCGATGCTGAGCGGCCGCTATCGCATTCATTCTGAGCCGGAGCCCGTCGATGAGTGACGAATCGAATCTGTCGAGCGGCCGCCGGCGCTTTCTTCGAATGGCGCTCGGAGGGTTGTCCGCCGCGGTTGTTGCGGGTTGCGACAAGCTCGGCGCTGCTTCGTGGTTCGCCGGGTTGCTGCGCACCGGCGAAACGCTGACTCGGGCAACACAACGGCTGGTCGTCGGCAAGGACGCGCTCGCGCAGGAATTTACCGAGGGCGACGTCACCGCGCCGTTTCGCAGCAACGGCACGTCGCATCCGCGCAACGCCGCGTACGACGCGTTCGCCGCAAACGGCTTCGTTGACTGGCGCTTGCAGGTCGACGGCCTGGTCGCGCAACCCGCGCGCTTCTCGCTCGATGAACTCAAGGCGCTGCCCAGCCGCACGCAGATCACACGGCACGACTGCGTCGAGGGATGGAGCGCCATCGCGAAGTGGACCGGTGTGCCGCTGCACGAGATACTCGCGCGCGTCCAACCCGATCCGTCAGCGCGTTACGTCGTATTCCATTGTGCCGATCCGATGCAGCCGAACGGCAAGAACCCGTACTACGAGAGCATCGACTTGATCGA
>JANLUG010000833.1:0-2682 GCA_031363335.1 Gammaproteobacteria bacterium | reverse complement strand
ATACATCAGATGCGCTTTGAAGTCGTTCGAAATGGCCGGGTGATAGAACTCGTCGACGTAGCCGCCGGGCGTATGCGCGGAGGCTTCCAGTCCGACCACGGCACGGAAAATCTCCGGATGTTCGATGGCGAGATCGATCGCGAGATGTCCGCCGATCGAGCTGCCCATGTACACCGGCCGCTGCATGTCGAGTGCGGCCGCGAGCGTGACCGGCACGCTGACCAGGAATTCCCGCGTCAGCCGATAGGCGTGGCTCCACCACTGTTCGCTCGTTGGCGGCACCGACTTGCCGTGATACGGCAGGTCGTATGCAACCATCCGAAAGTGTTTGCGCAGTTCGGCGTCTTCGAGAACGTGCCGCCATTGCCGGCCATCGGCGCCGGCCGTGTGCTGCAGCAACAGCGGAATGCCGGAACCGCTCTCTTCGAAGTAAACGCGGTGGCTCACGCCGCCCAGGTTCAGGTGCACGTATCGGCCGATCGTGCTGTCGAAGCGCGCATCAGTCATGGCGGACCTCACGCATCAGTTCGACGAGGCGCCGCAGCGCGGGATAGTAGGCACAGTAGTTGAGCGTATCGCCCGCCACCGAAAAGCCGTGGTGGATCGTTGCGGCGTAGAGGTCCTGATAGAACGGCTTCGGCATCGGTTCCAGCAGGTTTGCCCATTCGGCCTCGTCGGCTTCGATGGCGAGGTCCCCGGCAATGGCGCCGAGCCACGGCGTGCATTCCGTAAGCTTGCCGTCGCGCATGGCGAGGCGGTAGCTCGACGGTCCGACCCGCAGCTTGACTGTCGCATTCCAGAAGCGGGCGTGCAGTGCGAATTCGCCGTCGGCATTGGCGCGCGCCGGCAGTTTCGAGAAATCCAGCAACATAGCGCTCTCCCCGGATGTGCTCAGGCTGCGGTAGTATCCGTTCAATTCCGGCGCCCGGCCAGCACTGAAAATACCGTCATGCAACACGCGCTACGCCAACGACTCTGTGCAGGGGCAGTATGTATCCTCGCGCCGCTTTGGGCATGGGCGGGCGAAACCGATACGACCACCGTCTACCGGTCGGTTGATGCGGACGGTGTCGTTTCGTTCAGCGACGCACCGCACCCGTCCGCGGTGCCGATCGAAGTGCTGCCGCCGCCGACACCGCTGCGCGAAGAGGTCGAACGTGCGAACGAGCAGTTCGAACAACAGCTCGCGCTGTTGGAAATACTGGAAACCAGCCGTCACGCACGCGCGAAAGAGGAGCTCGAACAACAGCAGCTCGATCTCGATTACGTCCGCACCGAGGCGGCGCTACAGCGAGCGCGCGACCTGCAGGCGCCGCAGACGTATACGCAGTACTACCCGTTGTATCCGCCGATCTGGGGTCCGGGACCGCGCCCGCCGTGGCCGCGCCCGCCGATGGATCGACCGCCGCCGCCACCGGCTCCACCACCGCCACAACACGTGCAGTTTCCGCATTGAGGAGTTCCCGTTGCGTATCGGTTTGATTTCGGACACGCACATTCCGGAGGCATGCGCGCGCGTGTGGCCGCAGGTGCTTGAGGCGTTCAAAGGCGTTGACTACATCTTCCACGCCGGCGACGTGCACGAATTTTCGGTGCTCGACGAATTGCAGCGCGTCGCACCGGTGTACGCGGCGCGCGGCAACGGCGAAGACGGTTCCGGCGGACGGCCGGTTCAGCCGGAAGATCCGCGCGTGAAATACGCGTGGCTGCTGGAATTCGAAGGCGTGAAGGTCGGCCTCACGCACTACGTGCCGGTACCGGAGCGGCCGCCGAACTTCACGCTCGCGAAGTGGCTGCAGCGGTTCTTTCCGGACGAGCGCCCCGACGTCATCGTTTCCGGCGATACCCACGTCGAACGCATTACGCGTTTGCACGGCATCCTGTGCGTCAATCCGGGCTCGGCGACGTATCCGCACAACTACGACACGCAACTCGGCACGATCGGCTTCCTCGATCTGAATGCGGGCCATGCCGAGGCGCAGGTCTGGCAGATTACCCCCGACGGCATCGGGCCCTTCGAGTGGGGGCGAAAATGGTTGTGACCACCGGGGGCAACATGGCTGTTCGCATACGCGCGCTCGCGGCATATGACAAAGCAGCCTGGCTGCCGCTGTTCAAGGGATACATCGCGTTCTACAAGGAGACCGTCGCCGACGACATCATCGAGGCGACGTGGCAACGCATGCTTGCCGGCGCGCCGGATTTCCACATCGGCCTCGTTGCGGTGGGCGACGACGATCGGCCGATCGGCCTCGCGCACATCCTGTTTCATCGCTCGACGTGGTCGACCACGTCTTATTGTTATATGGAAGACCTCTTCGTCGAGCCGACGCTGCGCGCCGGCGGTATCGGCCGCGCGCTCATCGAGGCGGTGTATCGGGAGGCCGATGCGCGCGGCTGTTCGCGGACGTACTGGATGACTCAGGAATTCAACTATCGCGCGCGCGGCCTCTACGACCAGATGGCGACGAAGACGCCGTTCGTTCAATACCGGCGATAGTCTCTTCGACTGCGCGTGCTGATTCACACCAGGTAGATCACTGATGGCCCGAAAGCCACGATCGAAGGAAGCCAAGACGAATGCCAACGTCGGCTACGAGGCTCAGCTCAAGCAAATGGCCGATGCGCTGCGCAACAACATGGACGCGGCCGAGTACAAACATGTGGTGCTCGGGCTGATCT
>JANLUG010000816.1:0-6193 GCA_031363335.1 Gammaproteobacteria bacterium | reverse complement strand
GCGCAGGGCCGAGGCCAGCGGCGCGTAGATGAGCACCGAGACCAGTCCGCTCAGGTAGAAGATGTCGCGGTCGGCGACTACTACACGCAGGGCCAGTACTACCTGGCGTCGTTCGCCGACAGCATCTACATGCATTCGATGGGTCAGGTACTGCTGACCGGATTCGGTTCATACCAGAGTTACTACAAGGACCTGTTGGACAAGCTGAAGGTGAAGGTCCACGTGTTCAGAGTGGGTGCGTATAAGGCGGCAGTCGAGCCGTACACGCGCACCGACATGTCGGCTGAGGCGCGCGAAGCCAATCGCGCGATGATCGACGAACTGTGGCAGGACTACATCGCGAGAGTTGCGACGAATCGCAAGATCTCACTCGATCAGATCAACGACTACGTGCTGCACTACGAAGACCTGCTAAGAGCGGCCGACGGCGACATGGCGCGAGTCGCGCTCGAACACGGCCTCGTCGACGCATTGATCTCCCGCGACGAAATGCGCGAGCGTCTGATCGCGAAGGTCGGCGAATCCGAAGGCACGTTCCGGCAGATCGCATCGGCCGATTACCTGCGTGCTACGCGTGCGATCGAACCACCCGCCGAAAACCAGGTCGGCGTAGTGGTGGCCAGCGGCATGATTCTGCCGGGCGAACAACCGCGCGGCTCGATCGGCGCCGACAGCCTGACCGAACTGATCCGCAACGCCCGCCTCGACCAGCACGTCAAAGCGGTGGTACTGCGCGTCGATTCTCCCGGCGGCGCCGCGATCTCATCGGAAATCATCCGGCAGGAACTCGAACAGCTGCAGATCTCCGGGAAACCACTGGTCGTTTCGATGGCCGGGGTCGCCGCGTCGGGTGGCTATTGGATTTCGGCGACCGCCGACGAAATTTGGGCGGCACCGAACACCGTAACCGGCTCGATCGGCATCTTCGGCATGGTGCCGACCTTCGAAGACAGCCTCGCCGCAATCGGCGTCACGCGGGATGGCGTCGCGTCGGCGCCGCTGGCGGGTGCGCTAGATCCGTTCGGAGGCATCTCCGAACCGATGGGACACATCCTGCAGGCCAACGTCGAAGCCGGTTACAAACGCTTCCTCGACCTCGTATCACGCGGCCGCGACATGCTGCCGGATCAGGTCGACAAAATCGGACAGGGGCGCGTGTGGACAGGCCGAAAGGCACACGAGTTGGGTCTGGTCGATGGGCTCGGACAACTTCCGGATGCAATCGCAGCCGCTGCGAAGCGCGCAGGTCTGACGGACTATCAAGTTCGGTTTCTCGAGAAACCGCTTTCCGCGCGTGAGCAGCTGCTGCAGCAGATCGTGGGTAGCATGGGCGTCGCGTCGTCGGTGCGATGGACGCAGTGGACGCGGGAGCTCTCGAAACTGGCGGAACTCACTCGCCTCGAAGATCCACTGCACACGTATGTGCTCTGCGAAGAATGCAATCTGGCCTTCTGACCGCAGCCCGATCTACTTCCAGCCGTACGCGGCCTTCATGATGAAGTAGATCTGATTCTGTTCGATCACGCCGTGGACCTGGTCCGATCCGGGACCTCGCGCGTAGACCGGAACATCCTCGCCGCCATGCGTCTCGCTCGACATCGGTATGGCGGACTCCTGCATGTAGTCCGGCGCCGTGGTGTCGACGTTCGTCAGGTCAGGGCGCGCGACCGCGGCCGGGTCGAACTGTTTGGCGAAATGCGGGAAGTGCTTCGTACCTGCCGGCTGTGTGTTGGAGGCTTCCAGCGCCCCGGGACCGTTCGCGTAGCTGAGCGTCGTGTACGGCTTACCGCTGGCGTCGAGTTCCAGCGTGCCGTCCGGCTCCGCGGCCTTTCCGAGAATCGGGTTGCCGCGCGCCGGATATCCGGTGATGGCGAGCGTATGGCTGTGGTCGGCGGTAGTGATGATCAACGTATCCTTCGCGTCGGTCAGCTTGTCCGCAGCGGCGACCGCGTCGGCGAATGCGATTGCGTCGGTCAGTGCGCGATAGGCATTGCCCGCGTGATGGCCATGATCGATACGACCGCCTTCGACCATCAGGAAATAGCCTTTCGGTCCCTTCGACAGGATTTCGATCGCCTTGGTCGTCATCTCCGTAAGCGACGGCTCGCCCGGCGCTTCGCTTGCCCGATCTGCATCGAAGTGCATGTGATCGGGAGCGAACAGACCCATCACTTGAGCGCCGCGGTTAACCGGGACTTGCGCCAACTGGGTTGCATTCCAGACGAATGTTCCGCGTGGATGCGCGGTTTTCCATTGGTCGATCAGATTGCGTCCGTCGGCCCGCAGACCGCGCTGATCGGGGCTCGCGGGGTCGGCGACGTCACGCGGCAGAAACAACGACCGCCCACCGCCGAGAATCACATCTACACCACCACCGTGCGCGAACTCGACTAACTGCCGCGCAATGTCGCGGCAACCTTGTGCTTGCGCATCCGCAGGTGTCGATACGTCCGACTCCCAGTCGCGGCTCGCAGTGTGTGCGTAGGTTCCGCCGGGCGTCGCATGGGTGATCCGTGTCGTCGTGACGACGCCGGTCGAGAGTCCGCGATCAGCGGCCTGCTCCAGCAGCGTCGCGATGCTTGCGGCTTCGGCGCCTTCGCACTTCCCCGGCGTGACCGCTGGGCCCTCTCCGAGCACGGCGCTGCGTGTCTTCTGGCCGCTCATCATGGCCGTGATCGTTCCCGCGGATTCGCCGACCTGGAAGTCGAACGTATACGTCTTCGAAAGCGCGGTGTACGGAAAGCGCTCGAACGACAACACGTTTTCTTCGCCCGATCCGCCACGCCGCTGACCGTCGAGAATGCGTGTGGCGGTCACCGTCGCAATGCCCATTCCATCGCCCACGAACAGAATGACATTGCGCGCCTTCGCTGAACCCTTGGTCTTCGACTCGGCGCCGTCGGCCGACGCACATCCGAGGATCAGCAGACAACTCATGACGTATCCGAAGAATCGACGGCTCATCTGACGGGCTCACGCATTGTGACGAATTCCTCTGCTGCAGTCGGGTGAATACCGATAGTCGAATAGAACTGCGCCTTTGTTGCGCCGTCTTTCAGTGCAACACTGAGTCCTTGAATGATCTCACCGGCGTCGGGGCCAACCATATGAGCGCCGACTACCCGATCGGATTCGGCGTCCACCACCAACTTCATCAAGGTGCGCTCGTTGCGCCCCGACATCGTGTGTTTCATCGGCCGAAACGTCGACTCGAATATGCGCAATTTAGAAAACGATTGTCGTGCTTGTGCTTCGGTCAACCCGACCGTGCCGATGTTCGGCTGGCAGAACACGGCCGTCGGAACACCGGAGTAGTCGAGCGTTCGATCGCCGCCGTTGAACAGGTTCTCGGCAATGATCATGCCTTCGGCGATCGCGACGGGTGTCAGCTGGACGCGATCGATGACGTCGCCGATCGCATAGATATTGTCCACGTTGGTGCGGTAGCGATCATCCACTGCGATCGAGCCGCGCGACGTCAGAGCGACTCCGGCGGTATCGAGTCCCATATCCTTCACGCTCGGCGAGCGGCCGATTGCGTACAGCACCAGATCCGCTTCGAGCGTGCGTCCATCGGTGAGCACGACGCGACGCGATCCTTTCGTCGTCAGTTCGACTCGTTCGACCGAGGCTTCGAATTTCAGGTCGATATGCTTTTCACGCAGCTGATCGGCGACAAACGTTCGCACGCCGTCATCGAATCCGCGCAGAAAGAGCGGTCCTCTGTACAACAGCGTCGTCGCAGCGCCGAGCCCGGCAAAGATGCCGGCAAACTCGACCGCAATATAGCCGCCGCCGACAACGATTACTCGCTCCGGAAACTCATCGAGATAGAACGCTTCGTTCGAAGTGATCACGTGTTCACGACCGGGAAAGTCCGGCACAAGCGGCCAACCGCCCGTCGCGAGGAGTACGCGCTCGGCGGTGACGGTCTGGCCTTTGTCGATCTGGATCGTATGGCGATCGAGCAGCCGCGCGTAGCCGGTGATGATCTCGACACCCGCGCCCTCGAGCAGGTTGCGGTACATACCGTTGAGCCGCTCGATCTCGCGCGTCTTGTTGTCACGTAGCGTCGGCCAATCGAATCGCGGCGTACCCACGCTCCATCCATATCCGGCCGCGTCCTCGAAGTCTTCGGAAAAGTGCGATCCATACACGAACAATTTCTTCGGCACGCAGCCGACATTGACGCAGGTGCCGCCGAGATAACGCCCTTCCACGACGCCGACACGAGCACCATGGCGCGCCGACATCCGGCTGGCGCGAACACCGCCGGAGCCGGCGCCGATGACGAACAAATCGTAGTCCCAGTTGGGCACGGCTGATCCCGAAGCGAGGGAGCGGCGAGCCTAATCGATCAACGTCGGATTGCAAAGACACGCTACGTCGTTGGGATTCGCAATGACGCTGCCGTACACTTCCGCGACTTCGGTGGGAGTCAGATATGAACGGTGCTGAGAGTCTGCTGCAAACCCTCGTCGGATGCGGCGTGGAAGTATGTTTCACCAATCCCGGCACATCGGAGATGCACTTCGTTGCTGCGCTCGACAAGCAGGACGGCATGCGTAGCGTGTTGGGTCTGTTCGAAGGCGTCGTAACCGGTGCTGCCGACGGCTATGCGCGCATGGCGGAAAAGCCGGCGTGCACGCTCCTGCATCTTGGCCCCGGGTTGGCCAATGGACTCGCGAATCTGCACAACGCCCGGCGCGCGCGGGTGCCCCTCGTTAATGTCGTTGGCGATCATGCGACTTATCACCGTCACCTCGATGCGCCGCTTACTTCGAACATCGCCGGATTTGCGGAACCGGTATCCGGCTGGATCAGAGCTTCAGCTTCGTCGCAGGACGTTGCGTCCGACGGTGCCGCCGCTGTTGCCGCTTCAATGACGCCGCCCGGACAGATTGCAACGTTGATCCTCCCGGCCGATACCGCATGGGGGCCCGCATCCGGCCCGGCCAAACCGATCGCGGCACGCCGTCGTGCCGTGTCCGGCGCTGCAGCAATCGATGCGGCGGCCGCCGCATTACGTTCAGGCGAACCGTGCGCATTGCTGATGAACGGCGCCGCTCTGAATGAGCGCGGCCTCGAACTGGCCGGCCGCATCGCACAGCGCACCGGTGCGCAGCTGTTCGCCGATACCTTCGTCACTCGGATCGCGCGCGGTGTCGGTCGCGTCGACGTACAACGGGTGCCGTACTTCGGCGAACAGGCGGCCGAAGTACTGGCCCCCTACCGTCACCTGATTCTCGTCGCCACAAAGGCGCCGGTGACGTTCTTCGCTTATCCCGGCAAACCAAGTGAGTTGACGCCCAACGGTTGCACTAAGCACTCGCTCGCCACGCCGGATCAGGATGCGATTCAGGCACTCGAAGCGCTGTGCGAGGCAGTCGGCGCGACGAAGTCGACGCCAGTAATGGCGTCGCGCCAACAGCTGGCATTGCCTCGCGGCGCGTTGTCGCCGCAGAGCGCCGCCCAGACGCTCGGTTGTTTGCTTCCCGAAGGCGCAATCGTCGTCAATGAAGCGGCTACATCGGGATTTGCGATTCCGGCGATGACCGCAGGCGCCCCTCAACATGATTGGCTTGATCTTACCGGCGGTGCGATCGGTCAGGGTCTGCCTTCCGCGGTCGGCGCGGCAGTGGCTTGTCCGGGTCGGCGCGTGCTGGCACTCGAGGGCGACGGCAGCGGGATGTATACGGTGCAGGCGCTGTGGACGATGGCGCGCGAAGGTCTCGACGTCACGACCGTCATCTTCGCGAATCGCAAATACGCGATTCTGCAGGTCGAGTTGCTCCGCGTCGGCGCCGGTAATCCGGGCCGTAAGGCCGAAGACATGCTGTCGTTGAGTCGCCCTGATCTCGACTGGGTCGCGCTGGCCAAAGGAATGGGTGTCCCGGCGACGCGCGCGACCACCGCGGAGGAATTCAACAATCAGCTCGCCCGTTCACTTGCTGCTCCCGGCCCGGGATTGATCGAGGTCGTGCTGTAGCAGGCGGTTGCTGAAACTGCTTGATACTGGATATCCATACAGTTAATTTGGTCAGCCCTGTATGAAAGTACAGCATCCATGGCAGACCTTTCTGTTCCCAACGAGGCGCTGCTCGCCCACCCCGATCTGTGGCGGGCGGGTCGAGTCGAGCCCAGTACCCGGACTGTAAGCACCGGCTATCCGACGCTTGATGGTTTACTGGCC
>JANLUG010000757.1:0-1179 GCA_031363335.1 Gammaproteobacteria bacterium | reverse complement strand
AACGCGAGTTCGTACCACTCCGCGAAATGCGCGCGTGCGCGCTTGCGGCACTGCGAGATGAACTCGCGCGTCGCACCCGGCGTACGCCCGAGCAGTTCGGCGATCTCCTCGTGCGTCAGCCCGTCCTCGATGATCCAGGCGATCACGGTCGCATGGCTCGGTGCCGCCGCTTCGAAACGCTGCCAGCAGCGCTGAAAGCACGCGTGCAGTTCGCGGCGGCGCTCATCCTCGACGGGCGTCGTGAGACTCTGCGCCGAGAGGTCGGCGATGCGCTGCGCGACTTCAGGCGTCGGCTCGCCACCGATGCTGTCCATCGGAACTTCCCTGCGTGGTTTGCGCAGCCAGTCGAGCACCGTGCGGCGCTGAATTGAGCGAATCCACGGCAGCAACTCCGACTCGCCGTGAAAGGTGCCGCACCGCCGCCAGACTTTGATGAACGTGTCCTGCACGAGATCGCGTGCCGTCTCCCGATCGCGCACCGAACGCGCGCATTCGCGGAACAACAGCGCGAAGAACGACCGGTCGAGCGCGAGCAAGGCCTGCTCCATCGCATGGCCTCCCTCGCTGCAGGCGCGCATGAACGCTTGTTTGTCCAACTCGGCCTCTATCCGGATCGGCTGGGAATTCAGGGCCGAATACTTTAACCACAGCCGGTCGCCGACATATAGGCCGAAGTCGTATCGCTGCTAGGTTCCGCTCGGTATCGTCGACGGGTCCGGTTTGACCCCCTCGAACAGATTGTCGTTGGAGAGAAGCCACTTGCCGTTGCGACGCTCCACCGCGATGCCTCTGAACCTCAGCATCTCGTCTTTCCAGTTGCTCCATCCCTTGGGGGCGTTGTAGTCCGCTTCCACCTGATAGAGCCGCGCCGGCGAATCTTTGAATTGCGCCGAAGCGCGGTAGTCCGTGCCGTTCAGCTTCATCGCCTCGGTCAGAAATTCCGGCGAGATCGTGAAGGCGAGCGTCCGATACTGTCTGTATAGCTGGTTCGGCTGGCGGTCGGGCATCGGCGCGCCGAGTACGTTGTATGCCTGGAACTGGTTGGTCCAACCGTCCGCAGTCTTCACCCAGTACTTTCCAAGCTCCGACGTGATGAACGCGGCGGCCGCCTCATCGTCGTCCGTCAGGCTCTTGCCGTCGGAACGTTTTTCGTCAACCTGCACCGAGTCGCCGCTGGCG
>JANLUG010000749.1:0-1884 GCA_031363335.1 Gammaproteobacteria bacterium | reverse complement strand
CAGTTCGAGAATCGCATTCGACGGCAACCAAAGTTCGCAACGCTTCATGCCGGCCGGCAGATCGGTGAACGCCACGCTGCCTGCTTCGCCGCGCACGCGCGTTGCCTTGCCGCGATCGGCGAGATTGATCTTCAGCCGATCGCCGCATTCGGTGGCAACGCTGCGCACGCTCTTGCCGTCGATCACCAGATCGAACACGGAAGCGGCGGGCGGTTTCGAGATTTCGATGCGCGTCGGCAGCACGTCCAGTTCGATATCGCGCGAGTCGGTCGCGAATTCGAGCCGCACACCCGACGGCATCGTCACCATGATTTCCATGAACAGCGGCACCTGCGGGCGCGTCCAGTTCGGTAACCGGCGCGGCACGATGCCGGTGGGGCGGCGGTCGACGTCGAGCGCGCCGACGAGGCGAATCGGTCCGTTCTCGAGCGCTATGTTCTGCATGAGGCGAGCCTGAGCGAGGTTGTTAGCGCCGGAGCTTAGCCAACGCGGCCGTTACAGGGAACATTTGTTCAAGCGCGACGACGTATCGCGTGGCATTGTCGCGCTCAGACGAATCGATCTCGGAGGCATCATGCCGGTCGAACTGGGCTACTTCACATTGCCCGTGAAGGATCTTGCCGTCGCGAAGCGGTTTTACGGCCAGTTGTTCGGCTGGGAGATCGAAGAGGGCGGCCACGTCGCGAACACGACCTTCCCGATGGGCCTCAGCCCCGACGGTCCGGCAGAATTTCCGAATGCCTACTTCCGCGTCGGAAACATCGAGGAGGCAGCGGCGTGCGTCGTGAAGCTCGGCGGCAAAGTGAAATCGCGCAATCAGTATCCGTCGGGGCCGAACGCGGTGTGCGCCGATCCCGATGGAACGGTGTTCAGCCTGTGGCAGCCGGCGGCGGGCTACGAGTAGCCCGCGCCGGTACGCCCGTCAGTCGATGCTCTGATAGACGGCGACGCGCAGGTCGTCGTTCATCGGCAACATCGAGCCCAGGTACTGCGTCATGATCACGCCGGTGAGTTCTTCCTTCGGATCGACCCAGAAGTACGTCGATGCCGCGCCGGCCCAACCGAGTTCGCCGTCGCCGGTGAGGCTCATCGCCTGGCCGACGTCCATCATCACGCGCACGCCCAGCCCCCAACCGTAGCCGGCGAACACTTGCGGGCCGATCGTCAGCGGCAGTTGTGAGGCCGGAATGCGGTTCGCGCGCATCGCTTCGAGCATCTTGCGGGATAGGATAGTTTTGCCATCGGGTGTCTTTCCATTCAACAACATACGCGCGAATCGTGTGTAGTCGTCGAGGGTCGAGAACAGGCCGTGCCCGCCGCGGCGGAAGGTGCCGGGAAGCGTCGACGGATACATGTCTTCGATGTCGGCAGGCGTCAGCTCCTGCGCTCGCGGCTTCAGCGAAGAGAGTTCGGTGATGTCGGAGATGCCGTACACCGGCAGCAGCCGATTGCGCTTCTCGGCGGGCACGAAGTACGCGGTGTCGTTCATGCCGAGCGGATCGAAGATGTATTCCTTCATCAGTTCGTCGATACCGCGGCCGGTCGCTTTCTCGCAGACGTGCGCGAGCACGTCGGTACAGACGCTGTACCGGAACTGGCTGCCCGGCTGGAACGCGATCGGCTGTTCCGATAGACGTCGCATCATCTCGTCGAGCGACACTCTGCCGTCGCTGCTGATTTCGGCCGCCTGGTAGTACTGCGCGATCTGGCAACCCGGTATGAACTCGTACGTGAAGCCGGCGCGGTGCGTAAGCAGATCCTCGACGGTGATCGGGCGCTGCGCCGGTGCGATTTTTCCATCCGCCGACAGCACCGTCATGTTTGCGAAGCGTTTGTCGAACTGCGGCAGCATGTCGTACAGGCGCAGCTTGCCTTGTTCGATCA
>JANLUG010000192.1:0-2478 GCA_031363335.1 Gammaproteobacteria bacterium | reverse complement strand
GCCGGCCGCGGCCGACCGCACGTCGATGATGCCCTCCCGCTGACTACTCACGGAGTTCTACAAAATGGCGAATACGGAAACGGTGATTCTCGCGGGCGGATGCTTCTGGGGCATGCAGGACTTGATCCGCAAGCTACCCGGTGTGGTGTCCACGCGCGTCGGCTACAGCGGTGGGGATGTGGCACACGCCACGTATCGAAATCACGGCACGCATGCGGAGGCGATCGAGGTGACATTCGATCCCGCCAAACTCGCGTACCGCGAGCTGCTCGAGCTCTTCTTCCAGATCCACGATCCAACAACCAAGAATCGTCAGGGTAACGACGTCGGAATGTCGTATCGCTCGGGGATCTACTACCTCTCCGACGAACAGCGCCGCATGGCCGAGGAGGCGATCTCCGACGTCGAAGCATCCGGCCTGTGGCCCGGGCGCGTCGTGACGGAGGTGCGCGAGGCGGGACCGTTCTGGCAGGCCGAGCCAGAGCACCAGGACTACTTGTTGAACTTCCCCGACGGCTACACCTGCCACTTTCCGCGCGCCGAATGGCGACTACCGCGGCGCGCCAGTGCGCGCTCGGCGTAGCCGACATGAACGCTGGTCGGCTACGAGGCGACCAGCGTCGCGGCCCACTCCGTCAACACCTTCACGAACAATGCCTTCGCCCGCAATCGAACTTGTGCGGAACGAACGTGCTCGCGCGGTCGCTCGCTTCGTAGCGTTGCGTCACGACAGCTTTGCCGGTCCATACAGTTGCGTGAATTCGTTCTTGCGCGGTCCCGCGTAGCCGAACAGATACGCGCCGACTTTGCGCATCTGGATTTCTTCCGATCCTTCGGTGATGCGGTAACGACGGTGATGCCGGTAGATGTGCTCGAACGCCTTGTGCCGCGAGTAGCCCATGCCGCCGTGCGTCTGCATCGCCTGGTCGGCCGCGTCGCAACACAACCGATTGCCGATGTAATTGCACATCGACACACGGTCGGAGATGGTCCGCTCCACTTCCTTGTGCGGCATCGAGTCGATCGCGATCGCAGTTTCCCAGATCAGCAGCCGCAACATCTGCGCCTGCGTGTGCAGTTCGATCAGCGGCCACTGAATAGCCTGGTTGTTCGACAGCGGCTTGCCGAACGGTTTGCGTTGGCGTGAATACGCGACGCTTTCGTTGATGCAGTACACCGCCGCGCCGAGTGACGAGGCGGCCTGACGGATGCGGTTCTGGTGCACGAAGCTCTGGCCGATGGCGAGGCCACCGCCGATCTCACCCCAGTAACTGTCTTCCGGAATCCACACGTTGGTCAGCGACACGCGGGGGTGGTCCGTCGGCATGTTGAACGTCCACAGGTATTCTTCGATCTTCACACCCGGCGCATTGGCGGGAACGATGAAGCACGTGATGCCGCGCGCGTCGCCATCCTTACCGCTCGTGCGCGTGAACGTCATGATGTAGTTGGCGTGGTGCATGCCCGTCGTCCACATCTTTTCGCCGTTGATCAACCAGCCGGGCTTGCCGTCTTTTGTTTGCGGCACGCCGCGCGTCTCCATGAATGTCGCATCCGATCCGTGATTCGGCTCGGTCAGGCCGAAGCCGGTGCGCAAGCGGCCGTTGAGCAGATCGTCGCTGTAGCGCTTGAACTGATCGGGCGTGGCGAACTCTTCGAACATCACGATGAACGGGTTGTTGCCGACGACCGAGTGTTCCGTCTGCAGATCGTTGAAAAGCCCGAGGCCTTTTGCGGCGAGATGTTCGCGGATCACCGCCATCCACAAGTTCGAACCACCTTTGCCGCCGTGTTTTTTCGGCCACGCAAAACGCAGATGGCCGGCTTTGTCCGCAACGGCGCGCGCTTCGGCGAGCAGGGCTTCCCAGTCCTTGCGCGGCAGGCCGTTGTTGTCCCAGTCGGTGCGGGCGTGTTCGCGGCGGTGATCGAAGAAGCGGATGTTATCGTCGCGGTTCTGGATCGGCATGATCTCTTTCTCGATGAAGACATCGAGTTCGTCCAGGTAATCCTGGAGGTCTTTTGGAATCTTGAAGTCCATGGCGTTGCTCCTGCGCGGTTGTCGTTTCGTCCGCGACAGTTTGTCGCCTGAGGCGTCAGGTTCCTAGTGTGAAAGCGCGCTCTCAGCCCGCGCTCTCACCCATAGGTCGGCCGCTGCGGCCACCCGGCCGGCGAATCTTCGAAGTCTTCCTGACGGCCGAACGGCGTCAGGTCGAGCATGCTCACCGCGCCGGCTATTCCTTCGGTGCCGCGCGCGAACGCCGAATAGGTGTGGAAGATCGTGTCGTCGATCCGGAAGAACGCGCTGATGCCGTGATTCTCGCCGCTCGCGAAGCGTGCCTGGCCGCGCCGTTCGAGTTCCGCCTTATCGTGGTAGTTGTGCTCTACGGGTGCGATTGCTGCGTCCTGCGTGACGTGAAAGTCGTAGTTGAAGTCGCAGCGATGCGACGACAGCAACGTCCGTTGCCAGCCCTTCGCCGC
>JANLUG010000228.1:0-1331 GCA_031363335.1 Gammaproteobacteria bacterium | reverse complement strand
ACGCGCGTGAACGTTTCGCCGACTTTCGTGTTGGCGAGGCTCGCGAGCTTGGCGATCACGGCCGGGTCGCGGCCCTCGTCGAGCGCGGTCAACGCTTCGAGCACCACCGATTTCGACAACTCGACTTCGCAGAACATATCCGCGGCGCGGTGCTTCAACGCCTGGAACGAACCGATCGGCACGCCGAACTGTTCGCGCTCCTTCAGATATTTGATGGTGCGATCGAAACACTCTTCGGTGGAACCGAGCATCTCGGCCGCGAGACCGATGCGCGCGACGTCGAGCGTGCGCTCGAGGATGTCGGCGGCGCCTCCGATCGGTCCGAGGATCTGGTCGCGCGTCGCGGTGACGCCGCGGAACTGAATGTTCGCCGCGTTGCGGCTGTCGGCCATCTTCGTGCGCGTCACTTTTACGCCTTTCGTCTTGCGGTCGATGAGGAACAGCGTCAGCCCGTCGCGGCCGGCTTTTTTGCCCGACGTGCGCGTGACGACGATCAGCTTGTCTGCGACGTGACCGTCGAGCACGAATGTCTTCTTGCCGCTGATCTTGTAGACACCCTCTTTCTCTCGCGCCTTCGTTTCGATGTGGTACGGATCGTGGCGATGCGATTCCTCGAGAGCCAATGCGACAACGAGCTCGCCGCCCGCGATTCGCCCGAGCAGTTCCTGCTTCTGATCCTGCGTACCCGCCAGGTTGATCGCCGTCCCACACGCCCACACCGTGCTGATCAACGGGCTCGCGGCGAGCGTCCGCCCCGTTTCTTCGGTGACGACGCCGAGCCCTTTGTAGCCGAACGCGAGACCGCCGTATTCCTCGGGCCACGGGATGCCGGACCAGCCGAGCTCGACCATCTTCGCCCAGGTGCCGCGATCAAAACCGTCTGCACTATCTTCGTCGCGCAGCTTGCGCAACTGCGAGATCGGCGCGTTCGTGCCGCAGAACGCTTTCGCGGTGTCCTTGAGCATGTTCTGCTCTTCATTGAGAATCATCGGCATCGGTATCCCCTTACCTCATTCGTTGGATGCTATGGGAGCGAACGCACCGGCGCTCGGGCCAAGGCCCGAGTCGTCCGACCAAACGTGGATCCCCCGTCGAAGGCGTCGATGAAAACAGACTCAATTCCCCTTGTCGAGCACGCGGTTCGCTCGCTCCGCGACACATTACAGTCGACGCTGCCGATGGGACGGATCGTCGTGCAGCCGTTGCCCGCCTGCCCGGACCTCGTGCTCGGCCTGATCAATGCGGACTTTCCGACCGGCCCACTCCCGCCCGACGTGATGAACGCGGTGATCCGACAGCCCGCCTATTGGGCATTGTGCTGGGGCAGCGGG
>JANLUG010000708.1:0-2212 GCA_031363335.1 Gammaproteobacteria bacterium | reverse complement strand
GATAGCCCGTCGGCGGGCGTTACACGCCGCGTTGCCGAGGTGTCAGAAAGCGTCGCAGGGCTTTACACCGCGTCTCGCGTATGTCCGCCAACCCCTTGTTGTCAGGCGACATTTTTCTGTGGCACGGAAGTTGATGCAGCTTCCCGATGCGCCACGGTCGCATGCGGCGATGGTCGTACGTAACTTTGCGCTCGAACACGGACGCATCTGCTTCGGGCGGCTACTGTTTCACCATTCACGACGGACGGCGAAGGGATGGCCAGCACACAACGAGTCGAGATCTACCCGGCAGCGGACGCCGAGTTCCAGCGGTTTCTGCAATGGCGCTCCGACTGCCACGCAAAATCGGAACGCCTCGAGCAGATGGACGACGGCACCATTCCGAGCCAGTTTGCCCAGCACGTGAGTCACTATCGGTACGCGCGCGCGTGTGCAGTTATAGATCGTGAAGCCGATCCTGAGACCGTGGGTATCAAAGCGGTTCGCGACTGGTTGCAAGCCAGCCACGCGAATATCGACTGACCTTCCCTGCCTTCCTTCGCCTCCAGCGCCCCCACCTGACAATACGGCCCTGACCATTCGGAGTCAGTGACGCGCGACGATCGATCGATCGCGTAGTCCCACGCCTACGAACGCATGTCCGGTCTGGCAATGTCGCGGCACCGCTAAATCGGCAATGCTGGCTCCGACATAAAAAACCAATGCTCAACAGGGCATTTTTCTCGACCCAGGTCAACGTCGACAAGCAGCCGGAATCAGACACCTGTTTCACGGGGTTGCCGTGAAACGGCCGTCCGACGACCGGCGTCGCGTGACCGATCACCGATGAGCACAAACACCGGTAAGGCGCGCGGCAGCGGTCGGACAGTGCGCCATTCAACGTTCCGGATAGCCGCTCTTTCGGTACCATGCGACGTATGAGCCATTGGCCGCACATGCGTCGCGCTTCCGAATACGTCCTCGTGCGTCGTGCCCTATTCGGCGCGCTGTTCTTGGCAGTCGTCTGTAGCGGATGCGGCAATGGCGGAGAACCCGAGATGTCTTCGGGTACTCCGCCCGTCGGCGCGGTCGGGTCTGTTTACAACGTCGGCGACGGCACCACGTGCGCGCCGCAAACGACGACGTGCCTGCCGTGTTATCTGGGTGGTTCGATTCGTGCCTGCCCCGTCAACTGGCGATATCAAAACAGCTTCGCCTTCACCGCGACGGATGGCTTGCCGCCGTACTTCTGGAGCGCTACGTCGCTCCCGCCCGGAATCACCGTCGCGCTGGACGGATCGATCGAGGGAACGCCAACCACCGCCGGAACGTACGCCGCGTCGATCACGCTGACCGATTCGTCCTTCCCGGCCGGACGCATCACCGACTCGGTCAGCATCGTCATCGATGCTCCATTGCCGCCTGCGATTGCAGCAACTCCAGCCGCTGCGAAGGGCGCGCGCAATCGGCCCTACAGCAACGCGTTCAATGCCGCTGACGGTCTATCCCCGCTGACGTGGAGCGAGACCGGTGGACTGCCGCCGGGATTGGCTTTTGCGGACACGGGAACACTATCCGGTGTACCCACCGCGCTCGGCGCATTCCCAATCACGCTGATGGTCCAAGATGCGGGAGGCCAAAGCGCAGTTCCTCTGGATACAACCATCGATGTGCTGAGCCACGGGTTCAGAGCGACCGGGTCGATGAGCGCACCTCGAACACTTCATACCGCAACGTTGCTCAACGGCGGTCGCGTTCTCATCGCAGGCGGCTTTGACGGAACGCGAGGATTAGGCACCGCTGAACTCTATGATCCGGTCGTCGAGATCTTCACTGCAGCCGGCCTCCTCTCGAGCGGCCGCTACGTTCACAGCGCGACGTTGCTCGACAATGGCAGCGTGCTCATCGCGGGCGGGTTGTCCGATCCCGCGCTCCCTCCAGTGGCGACCGCACAGGTCTTCGTTCCCGCCAGCAGCCGGTTCAATACCACGGGCGCGCTCGTCGTCGCGCGCCACTCGCACTGCGCAACCTTGCTCGACGACGGCACCGTGCTGATCACCGGCGGAGTCGGCAGCGCGGGCGCGCCGCTTGCGAGCGCGGAAATCTACGATCCATCGCTGGGGCGGTTCGTCGCAACCGCAACGATGACGTCGGCGCGCGCGGGCCACACCGCCACCTTGCTGAGCACCGGTGAGGTTCTCATCGTCGGCGGCGTCGTCGACATCGATGGCAT
>JANLUG010000700.1:0-2495 GCA_031363335.1 Gammaproteobacteria bacterium | reverse complement strand
TGATCGAAGGCGGCCGCGCGCTCGCGTATTACACGGCCCAACAGGCGGATCTCGCCGAGTTCGGTCCGGTGGACGAGCGCGACAAAGCAGAGACGATGTTGAGTTTCCTCACGCCGATCGTGAAGGCCTTTCTCACCGAGTGCGGTTTCGAGAGCGTCAACCACGCGGTGCAGATTTTCGGCGGCCACGGCTTCATCCGCGAGACCGGCGTGGAACAATACGTGCGCGACAGCAGGATCACGCTGATCTACGAAGGCACCACACAGATCCAGGCGCTCGATCTTCTCGGCCGCAAAGTGATGATGACGCAGGGAAAGGCGCTGCTGGTGTTCGTCGACGAGATGCACCGTCTGTCGAAGGAATGCACCGTGCCGTTGCCGGACGTGGCGGCAGCGCTCGAGCGGATCGCCAGCGAATGGGCGACGCTCAGCATGGCGACCGGGGCTCGCGCCGCGTCGGACCTCAACGAGCTTGGGGCCGCATCGGTCGATTACCTGATGTACAGCGGTTACGCGTCGCTCGCTTATTGCTGGGCGCGGATGGCGTTGGTCGCGACGCGCCAGCTCAACAAACAAGGCGCGAGAGTCGGCGCCGATCCGTTTCTGACAGGCAAGATTGCGACGGCGCGTTTTTATATGGCTCGCATGCTGCCGCGCGCGGAAATGCACAAGCGCGCGATCGAAGCCGGCGCCGGCGTGCTGATGCAGATCGACGCCGCGGCCTTCGACCATATCTGATTGGTCTGATTGGAGAGACGCAACTTATGCCCGACTACGCTGCACCGACACGCGACATGGAGTTCGTGCTGTTCGATCTGCTCGATGCCGAATCGACATGGCGTCGCATTCCGGCACTGACGGAAGTGACGCGCGACCTGGTTGCGGCCGTGCTCGAAGAAGGCGGCAAGATCGCGTCCGAACAACTCGCGCCGCTGAACCCGATCGGTGATCGCGTCGGATGTACCTGGAGTGCGAACGGCGTGACGACGCCGCCGGGGTTCAAGCAGGGATTCCGCGCGCTCGCCGACGGCGGCTGGCTGGGTGTTGCAGGCGACACCGTCTACGGCGGCCAGGGTCTGCCGAAGATGCTGACGGTTGCGCTCGAGGAAATGTTCTACGGCGCGAATACCGGCCTGTACTTGTGCGGCACGCTCACGGTCGGCGCCGCGACATGCATCGCCAACCACGGCAGTGAGGCGCAGAAAGCTCTGTACCTGCCGAAGCTGTATTCGGGGGAGTGGGCCGGCGCGATGGCGCTGACCGAGGCGCATGCGGGAACAGACCTTGGAATAATGCGCAGCCGCGCCGAACCTGCCGCGGACGGCAGCTATCGCATCAGCGGCACGAAGATCTTCATCACATACGGCGATCACGACCTCACCGACAACAGCATCCATCTGGTGCTCGCAAAACTGCCGGACGCGCCCGACGGCACGCGCGGAATCTCGCTGTTCATCGTGCCGAAGTTCCTCGTCAGTCCTGACGGATCACTAGGGGCGCGCAATACGTTCGCGAGCGGATCGATCGAACACAAGATGGGCGTCAAGGGCAGCCCTACGTGTGTGATGAACTACGATCGCGCGACCGGTTTTCTGATCGGCGAGCCGAATCAGGGTCTCGCTGCCATGTTCACGATGATGAATTACGAGCGGCTGTCGGTAGGCATACAGGGGCTGGGTACCGCAGAAGCGGCCTATCAGGCGGCGAGCGGTTATGCATCGGAGCGTCTGCAGGGACGTTCGCCCCTCGGCGCACAAAAGCGCGACACCGCGGCCGACCCGATCCTCGTGCATCCGGATGTGCGCCGCATGCTGTTGACGGCGCGTGCGTACAACGAAGCCGGGCGCGCCTTTGCGGCCCTGGTGGGACGCGAACTCGACCTGGCGAAGTACTCGTCGGACGAGCGCGAACGCGAGCGCGCGGAACGACTCGTCGGACTACTGACGCCGATCGCCAAAGCGCACCTGACCGATCGCGGCTTCGAGGCATGCGTCATCGCGCAACAGGTGTTCGGCGGCCACGGCTACATCGCCGAGTGGGGTGTGGAGCAGTTTGTGCGCGACGCGCGAATCGCGCAGATCTATGAAGGCACCAACGGCGTGCAGGCGCTCGATCTGCTCGGACGCAAAGTGCTGCGCGACGGCGGTGCTACCGCCAACGAGTTCATCGCGTCGATGCGCAGCGACGTAAACGGCGTTGCCGCCGATTATCGCGATGCGCTCGAAGTGGCGATCGACCGCCTCGCGGACGTGACGCAGCGACTGCTGGAACGGGCCACACAGGATCCGGCGCTCGCAGGCGCCGCATCCGTGGACTATCTCGATCTGTTCGCGCTGACGACGTATGCATGGTTGTGGGCGCGCATGGGAACCATCGCGCCGGCCGATGATTTCGGCACCGCGAAGCGACATACCGCGGCGTTCTTCTACGCGAGGTTGCTGCCGCGCTCGCTGGCGCTAACGGCGGCGATCGACAGTCAGTCGTCGGCAATCATGG
>JANLUG010000696.1:0-3841 GCA_031363335.1 Gammaproteobacteria bacterium | reverse complement strand
GCCTGGTCGACCGAGTTCCGGACTTCCTGCATGTCGACCTCGGATACGATGTCAAACGTCGGCATGATTCGCCCTCATTCGTCGCGTTACATTAATCGGCCAAAGCCGTGCGACACCGTTCCTTGACAACCCCGCACCCCTACTTGAATCTACCTTCGATCTCGATCGAGCTCCTTTCCAGCCTAACTTACATGTCGCACGAGGACATTCCAATCCTGGTGGTCGATGACGCTAAGTTCTCTAGCGCCATCATCGCCAAGGCGCTGCGCAGCGGCGGGTTTTCCAATGTGCGCTTCACCAACAATCCGCTTCAGGCTCTTCGTTCAGTCGAAAAACGTCCGGCGCAAATACTCATCGCCGATTGGCTGATGCCGTCGATGGACGGGCTTGAACTCACCCGTCGCATCAAAAAGCTCGATGACGCGACGGGGCACTTCACGTACGTGATGTTGCTGACGGCGCGCGACGACATCCAGGCGATGCACGAAGCCTTCAAAGAAGGTGTCGACGACTTCCTCAACAAAGCCAACCTGCGCGGCCAACTGCTGCCGCGCGTTTTTGCCGCGCAACGTATCGCGGAACGGCAGAACGAATTACTGCGGACGAACAAACTCCTGCGGCGCAAAGTGCGCGAGCTGACCACGACCGATCTCGTCGATCCGGTGACCGGACTCGGCAACATGAAGTTCACGCTCGATCGCATCGGGGCATTGTCGAAGGAAGTGGAAGCACGCGGGGGCGCCGCCTGCATCCTGCTCGTCGGAATCAACAACCTCGACGTAATCGAGAAACAATACGACAAGGCGGTGATCGACGAGCTGATGTCCGGCATCGGCGCGAAACTCCGGCAGCTGGTGCGTCCGCTCGACGTCGTCACGCGCCCCGAAGCAAACATGTTCGCCGTGACGATGCTGCAACCCGACATCGAGAACTGCACGTCGACGAGCTTCCGTCGCATCTTCGACAATCTGTACATGCATTCCTTCAAGACGAGCGAAGGGTTCATTCCGGTGGTCGTCGGCGTCAGCCTCGTCGCTGCGGACGCGCGCACCACGGTTCCGGACCCACGCACATTCATGCGAACTGCATACGACGCACTCACGCGGTCGTTCGATACCGGCATCATCACGGTGGTGCGATACGGCGAACGCATCGAGACGCCTGCGCGTACCTGAGGCGACCGATGCGAAACCGCCTGACGCGAATCACAACTCGAGGCGGCGACAAAGGCGAAAGCAGTCTCGCCGACGGGTCACGCCATTCGAAGACCGCTCCTCAATTCGCTGCGCTCGGCGACATCGACGAGTTGAATTGCTCGCTCGGCATCGTCGTGACGTCTCTGGCTCCGGAACACCACCTGCGCGCCACGCTGATCGAGCTTCAGTCGCGCCTCTTCGATCTCGGTGGCGCCATCGCGATGCCGGGGACGCCGGTCTCGCTCGCCGACGACGTCGATTCGTTGGAACGCCAGGTCGCGCGGTACTCCGAACAACTCGGTCCGCTTGCGAATTTCATCCTCCCGGGCGGCACGATCGAGAGTGCCCGGATGCACCTCGCCCGAGCCGTCTGCAGACGCGCCGAACGAAGCCTCTGGCTGCTGACCACACAGCGACCCGACGACTACGACGCTTCGCTCGGCATGTTCCTCAATCGACTCAGCGATGCGCTATTCGTGTTCGCTCGGTTGTTGAACGTAGGTTCGCCGGAACTGCTGTGGCAGCAGAAATCACGAACCTAGCGAGCCAAGCTCCCGACTAAAGCAGGATGCGGCGCATCTCCGCGAGCGTTTGACACAGCGACGTCACGAATCGCCCTGCTTCTGCGCCATTGATCGCACGATGGTCGTAGCTCAACGAAAGCGGCAGCATGCGTCGTGGGACGAACTCGGAACCGTTCCAGTGCGGACGCATCGTCAGGCGTGACACGCCGAGTATCGCCACTTCCGGTGCGTTGACGATCGGCGTGAAGCCGGTGCCGCCGATCGCACCGAGGCTGGAAATGGTGAAGCTCGCGCCCTGTAGATCGTTCATCGCCAACTTTCCCTGCTGCGCTTTTTGCGACAACGACTCGATCTCCTTCGCGAGCTCGAACACGCCCTTCTGGTCCGCATCGCGCAGCACCGGAACAACCAGGCCCTCCGGCGTGTCTACCGCGAGACCTATGTGATAGTAGCGTTTGACGATGAGGTGCCGAATCGTCGAATCGAGCGACGCATTGAATGTTGGGAACGCCCGCAACGTCGCGACGACGGCTTTCACGATGAACGCGAGCGGCGTCAGCTTGATGCCTTGCGACTGCGCCTCCGCTTTGAGCTCTTCTCTGAACGCTTCGAGATCCGTCAGATCCGCCTCATCGTGCTGTGTGACATGCACGACGTTCAACCAACTGCGATGCAGATTTTCGGCGCCGCGAGCGCGAATCCGAGTCAGTTCGACAGTCTCGATCGTTCCGAAGCGTGAGAAGTCGATCACCGGCACCGCCGGAATTCCACTGGCGCCGCTGGTGCGCCGTGCAGCCAAGGCCGCTTTGACGAACGCGTCGACATCGCCCTTCAGGATTCGCTTGCCTGGACCGCTGCCATTTACCTTCGACAGGTCTACACCCAACTCTCGCGCAAGTCTGCGAACCGCAGGACCCGCGTAAACAACTCCACTGGGGGGCGCGGAAGCACTTGCTTCGGCCGGATGGGCGATCGGAACCACCGGCTGCACAGGTGCCGGAGCCGGCGCTGCTGCCGCGACCGGCGCCGCAACTTCCGCCGCTGCATCATTCGTCCGCGACGTTGCCTCGATGACCGCCAACAACGTCCCTTCGGTGACCGCAGCACCCTCGCTCACATCGACCGAAGCGACTCGACCCGCGACCGGCGATGGAACTTCCATGGACGCCTTGTCGGATTCGATTACCACCAGCAGGTCGTCGACGGCAACGTTCTGCCCTGCTTTGACGGCAACCTCGATCACCGTGACATCTTTGGCGTCACCGATATCGGGGATGCGTACCTCGAACCTGCGCGACGCCTGCGACGGAGGTTTGATCGGTTGGGACACCGCTTTGGGTTCCGGCGAAGGGGTGGGCGCGGACGACGCGACGGAGACCGGCGCGGGTGTCGGTTGACCAGCCGCTTCGACCTCAACTACCGCAATGACCTGGCCCGCACGGACTTTGTCGCCGATCGCAATGGTGATCTTCCGCAGTGTCCCCGACACAGAGGCAGGCACTTCCATCGACGCCTTGTCCGACTCGATCACGATGATCGGATCGTCCTTCGCAAGCTGCGCGCCGACCTTCGCGAGGATCTCGATGACTTCGACATCCTCGGCATCGCCGATGTCGGGAATCAGGACTTCGTGTTGTGCCATTGGCGATCCTTGTCGCGATTCACACGAGCCGCGGATTCGATTTTTCGGGCTCGATGCCGAACTGTCGCATCGCGTCCCTGACCACGCTGCGCGCAACGATCTGCTGATCGGCCAGCGATGTGAGTGCTGCAATCGCCACGAAGTGTCGGTCGACTTCGAAGAACCAACGCAACTGCTGACGCGTGTCGCTACGACCGAACCCATCGGTGCCGAGCACGCGGTAAGGTGCCGCCACGTATTGCCTGATCTGATCCGCGTACGCCTTCATGTAGTCGGTCGCGACGATGACGGGCGCGTCGTTGCCTTCGAAGCATTGTCCCACGTAGGATTTTCTCGGCGCTTCCTCCGGATGGAGCATGTTCCATCGATCGACGTCCAAACCGTCGCGACGCAGTTCGTTGAAGCTGGTAACGCTCCAGACCTCGCTAGCAACGCCGAAGTCCTTCAACAATTCGGCCGCCGCGAGTACTTCGCGCAGG
>JANLUG010000185.1:0-6261 GCA_031363335.1 Gammaproteobacteria bacterium | reverse complement strand
AGGTCGGTGATGTCGCGGCGGCGTCTTCTGGTCGGCACTTATACGACCGCGACGCAACGCGCATCGCGCGGGCTGTACCTGTGTTCGATGGAATCGTCCGGTCGCGTCGATGTGAAGGACGCGTGCGCAACGCCGGATCCGTCGTTCGTCGTGCTGCATCCGCGCCTGCCGCTCGTATATGTCGCGAACGAAACGCCGACGGACCACGGTTATGTATCTGTCGTCGCCGTGAACGGCGACCGGTTGGAGGAACGGCAGCGGGTGACCTCCGCAGGGAGTCTGCCGTGTCATCTCGTGCTGCTTGACGATGCGCGTTCGCTCGCGGTCGCCCACTACGGTTGCGGCACGATCGGCGTATTCGAACTGGATGAGCGCGGCGCGCTGACCGGCGCGCGCCGAACCTGGCAGCACCGTGGCGCCTCGGTGAATCCGCGCCGTCAAAGTTCGGCGCATCCCCATTTCGTGCTCGTCGGCAACGGCGGTATGTACGTCACTGATCTCGGTCAGGATCGCGTCTTGCACTATGCCGTCACATCGTTGGCGGAACTGTCGAGTTGTGCGATCCACGCGGGTGCGGGTCCACGGCATCTCTGCCTGGACGAAGCGCTCGGCATGGGTTGGCTCAGCAACGAACTGGACAACACGGTTTCACGGTTGGCGATCGGACGAGACGGCGCATTGCGCGAGCTCGACTGGGTGAGCACGTTACCGGTCGGCTTCACCGGCCGCAGCGCGGTCAGCGAGATCGCGCGCCATCCCAACGGGCGTTGGTTGTATGTGGGGAATCGAGGCCACGACTCGATCGCGTGGTATGCGGTCGGCGCGGAAGGACAACTGGAATTCAACGGTACGGTTCCGACGCAAGGCCGTCATCCGAGACATTTCGCTTTGTCGCCGGACGGTACGACGATGCTGGTCGCGAATCGCGATTCGGACAGCCTGGTCGCCTTCCGGATCGATTCGCGCGGCCAACCCATTCCGTTGGCGGAGCCGTTCACCGGCATACCCGCGCCGGTCTGTGTGCGCTGGCTATAGCGCGAAGTTGGCAGGCGTTCGGCGGTCGAGCGGTCGCGTTGCGTCCGCGACGGCCTGCCAATCGCGATAGAGCGCATCGTATTCGGCCGTCAGCCCCGGCTCCGGCACATAGCGCTTCTTCACCGGAACCAGCGCGGCGGCAGCAGCGTCGTAGTCAGGGTAAAAACCGAGAGCGACGGCCGCGAACACGGCGGCGCCGCGCCCCTCTACCGCTTCGTCGGAAGCCTCGAGCGTCCGGCCGATCGAGTTCGCCAGAATTTCGCACCAGATCTTGCTGCGTGCGCCGCTGCCGGTCAGGCGTATCACCGACGGCTCGCCGCACCACGCGTAGATCTGATCGAAGATCGAACGGATCGCAAACGCGCCGCCTTCGAGCACGGCGCGGTAAGCGTTCGAGCGATCGTGCGACGTACGTAGCCCGGTGAACACGGCGCTGGCGCCGGGGCGCGATTCCGGCGCGACCTGGCCCGACAGAAACGGCAAAAAGCGCACACCGCCGGAACCGACCGGAACGCCGTTCGCCGCCGCATCCATCGCGACGAAGTGTCGCGCCCGTGAGCGGTCGTTAGCGCCGAAGATCAGATCGAGAAACCAGTCCGCCGCGCGTCCGCCCATCACCGCGTTACCGCCGATCACGTGGCGATCGGGCGGGAGATCGTAAAAGCGGAACGACCCGTCGGGAATGTCGCGGCGGATCGCGCGCACGACGGCGTGCGTGCCGAGCGTGATCGCGTAAGCGCCGGGGTGGCCGGCGCCGGCGCCGACATTCGCGCAGATGCCGTCGTGCGCGCCGACCACGACGGGAATGCCGGCAGGGAGACCGAGCGCGGCCGCCGCGCGCGTGTCGAGCGAGCCGGCGATCTCCCACGGCAGCGCCACGCGCGGCACCAGGTTCGTGCAGCCGGTATGTTCCAGCGCGCGTTCGTCCCAAGCGGCGGCGTCGGGACCGCTCGTGCGGTCCGTGACGGCTTCACGGGTCAATCGGTAGATCAGAAAGTCCTTTGCATACAGCACGTGCCGCAACTGTTGCGCCCGAATGGGTTCGTTGGAGGAGAACCATTGCTTCTTTGCCAGCAGGGCGGCGGCGTAGTTGGAGACGTGCGCGCCGCCTTTCCGCCACTCGCTGAGCGAAGTCAGTTCCGCCACATGCCGGCGGTCGGACCAGGGTTGTGCGATCACCGTCCCGTCGCGTCCGATGAACACCGCGGCGCCGCCCCGTCCGGATACCGAAATCGCGACGACGCGGCGTGGTTTTGCCCCGAGCAACTCGTTCGTCAGGCGGACGGCGTCGCTCCACCACGCGTCGGCGTCCTGCCAGGCGCGGTTGCCTTCGCGGTATTCCCGGTGCCGCGCCGCGCGTTGACCGATTAACCGCCCCTTCGAGCTGAACAGCGCGACCTTGATCCGCGTGGTGCCGAGGTCGTACGTGAGAATCGCGTCGTTGCTCAAGGGTTCAACTGGGGCTGGCATGATGCGAACAAATTTGCGCTGACCGCGCGGCGAGAGGCAAGGTAGCGGCATGGCATAGCAAGGGGAAGAGCATGCAAGGCAAAGTGGTGCTGGTGACCGGCGGTGCACGCGGTATCGGGCGCGCGATCTCGGAGGCGTTTCTTCGTGCGGGCGCCAAAGTGATGATCGGCGACCTCGGTGCGAAAGCCGGCGACTGGACCTACGATCTGTCCGGCGCCGACGCACTGCAGCGCAGCGCGAAGGAACAGGCGGCGATGGGCGAGGTGAAGGCCACCGAGCTGGACGTCACCGATGCCGCGAGCTGCGAAGCAGCGGTCGCCGCCACGGTGACCGCGTTCGGCGGCATCGACGTACTGATCAACAACGCAGGCATCGTGCAGTCCGGTCCGATTGCCGAATTCTCGGAACGCGACTGGGATCGGGTCTTCGCCGTGAACACGAAAGGGATCTTCCTCATGGTGCGCGCCGCGCTGCCGGCGTTGAAGCGCTCGCACAATGCCGCGATCGTCAACACCGCGTCGATCGCGGGCAAGCAGGGTTACCGGAACATGGTTGCTTACTGCGGCTCGAAGTTTGCCGCGATCGGCATTACGCAGTCGTTGGCGGCGGAACTCGCACCGGACAACATCCGCGTCAATGCGATCTGCCCCGGCGTCGTCGGTACCGCGATGTGGCTCGAACATCTGATGCCGATGAACACGCTCGATCAGGCGACGAAGAATGCCGAGTTCGAGAAGGCCATGAAGGAGATGATCCCGTTAGGGCGGCCGCAGACGGCCGAAGACATGGGAGCGGCAGCGGTATTTCTCGCATCCGCGCCGAATATCACCGGCGTGAGCTTGAGTGTTGCCGGCGGCTACGAGATGAACTGAGGAGAGCACCCGTGCTCGACATCGACGACCTGAAGGCGCGCTTTCTGAACCTCGAGTTCGACAGCGCCGATTTCGTGATCGATCGCGACAATGCGTTGACCGTGGCGCGCATGTCGGGCGAGACGCGAGCCGAATTCTCGAACCCGGAACATCCCGATTTCAAGGCGACGCCTGCGATCATCGCGAGTCTTGCATCAGGGCGCCGCCTGCCGATTGATTTTCCGTCTCTCGGCGGCATTCCGATGGACGGCGGCAAAGCGGTCACCTGCTTGCGCGCGGTGAAACCCGGCGCGCCGTTGAATGGCCGCACGCATCTGCACGACATCTACGCGAAGAGCGGGCGTTCGGGGCGCATGATCTTCCTCGTCTCGCGAATGGAAATCCGCGACGTTGAGGGCAATCATCTGGCGACGAGCGATTCCCACATGGTGATTCGCGAACGGCCCGAACAATGACGATGACGATCTCGACCATTGCCGACGTCGAATTCGGCGCGGAACTCGCACCGTTCGAACCCGATACGTCGCTCGCGGCGGTGCGTGCGTTCGCTCGTGCGGTCGGTTGGGGCGCCGGTGCGCGCTTCAACGATCACGACCAGGCGCGTGCCGAGGGTCTGCCCGGCGCGCTCGTGCCGGGCATCATGGCGATGGGTTTCCTGACGACGATGATCCACCGCTGGTCGCCGGCCGCGCAGGTCGAAAACATCGATACCGTCTTTCGTGCGCCGTTGCTCGCCGACGAGCCGTGCACGCTCTCGGCCGTGGTGACCGACACGGACGCGGACACTGGCATCGTCGAACTCGATCTGTCGGTGAAGAACGCGGCGCAGGAAACACGCGTGTTCGGCACCGCGCGCGTGCGCCTGCCGATCGGCTAACCGCGTATTCGCGTCACTGCGTCGCTTGGGTCGCGTGGGCGGGCGTGTTCGTACTCTTATCAGTGCTCAACGTTCGCTTGAGCTTGTCTCTTCGAGCTGACAGCCACTTCGCGAACAGCGCGTTTTCGTGTTCACCCAGGCTTTTGTCGGAAGTGGGCGTTGTCTTCAAGCGAAGCTCCCCGTAAAGACGCCGCATCACCTCGGCCGCACCGCCGCTGCCGCTCGCATGATTGGATGGATAGCTCGGGAAGCACGGCGTCATGATGTACGGCGCAAAGCCGGGGTCGGAGTTGGTCCGGTCGTTGCTATCGGAGTCGCCGCCTCGAATCGCCGTCTCGGGGCGCCACAACAGGTAGTGATACTTCGTCGCGAACGACGCGACGAGGCGGTCGTTGGTCGCCATGTTGAGCAGCGCAAAGCCGCGTGCATTCTCCGCAAGCGACTTGCGCTTTGCGGCAGCCAGCTGCCGTGCGGCATCCGTCGGGCGCGTCCGCGAGGCACGCATCATCAACGAGCGGGCTGTCAGCGCGAATCCTCTCGATCGGCAGCCACAAGTCGCATCCGCGTTCCTCGCGGCGTGGCTCGGTAACCTCGAGGCTGCACGCCACCAATTCGACAATCTGCAGGGAAAAGCCCGCGACTTTGACGTCGACTTTTATCGCTTCTGGGACGAGCTTTGGTTCGGCGATCCGGCCATCGCGAAAGCGATTCATGAGCGGATCAAAGGCGAGGGCGCAAGTGTAGGGGGCAGTCCGGCTTGCGTGGCGCTCTTCGTCGACTCCTCACACGACTACTTGTTCTTTCCGCCGCTTCGGCTCGTCCGCGCCGACGCCCGCTTCATGCCGCTGGCAGCGCGACTCGGTCTGGTCGACTACTGGCTCGACACCGGCCATTGGCCGGACTTCTGCACGACGGAACAACTGCCGTATGACTGCAAGGAAGCGGCGCTCGCCGCGCGATCCGGGGAAATATCAAGACGCGCCGCGCCTTAAGTAGGTAGGATGCCGCCGAATGGGTCCGGCCCATGAAGGCCTCTGGCGAGTACCACTTGAGTACCCGTGAGGTCGTCGGGGGATCTAATCGACTGATGCTTCTAGAGATGGTGCCGAGGAGAGGACTAGAACCTCCACGGGGTTACCCCCACTGGCACCTGAAGCCAGCGCGTCTACCAATTTCACCACCCCGGCGAGTAGCGGGTGGCGACTCTACGCACCGATTTCGGGGTTGTCAATGTGACAGAAAAACGCAAGCGCCGCAGTAAATCCGTTGGGTCGGAGCCACCCCGCAGCGGCGAGGAACGCAATACTTTGTTGACCCCCACTGCGGTCGTTGAGCTGTTCCGTGCGCACAAAAAACCAATGAAATGGCCCGAGGTCCGCGATCTTGCCGGCGTGCGCCAGGGCGAAGATGTCGATCAGTTGCGGCGCGTGTTGCGCGGCTTGTGTCATTCCGGCGACCTGCATATCGACGGCCGCGGCGCGTATCAGCTCGCGGTGCCGGAGACGGCGGTGGACGGCGTGATCCGGCGCGGCGATCGCGGCCGCTTGGTGTTGATGCCGGCGTCCGGTGGCGATGCGCTGCCGGTGCGGCTGACGCGCGACTCGCGGTTGCGCGTCGGCGATACCGTGCATGCGCGACTCGTCGAAGGTCAGGCGGTGATCGCCGTGGTGACGGCGCGATCGACCGAACCCGTGATCGGCCGTGCAGTTGCCGGTACGCGCGGTTGGTATGTGGTGGCCGAAGGCGACTTTCGCGGTCGCGTTTATCTGGTGCCCGATGGTCACGGCGAAGCGAATGACGGCGACACGGTGACGGTGTCGGTGGTCGGCGAGGAGAGCTTCGGTCTGACCGGTCGTGTCGTGGACGTGATCGCGCCGCGCGACGATCTGCACGTTGCCTCGATTACGCTGCTGCGCGCGCACGGCGTGCCGGTCGAGTGGCCGGCCGAAGTCGACGACGAAGTGCGCGGTCTGCCGGATCGCGTCGATCCGAAGCGGCATCACGATC
>JANLUG010000181.1:0-5012 GCA_031363335.1 Gammaproteobacteria bacterium | reverse complement strand
CGACCTTCGTGCTCTCGCGCGCCTGCGTCCACAGATATTGAATCGTGTACATCGCGCCGCCGTCGCCGAGCAGCGCGAATACCTGGCGATCCGGGCATGCGATCGCGGCGCCGGTGGCAACCGGTCCACCCTGTCCGATCGCCCCGCCGGTGATGTTCAACCAGCTGTTCCGGACGGCGCGCTGCATTACCGGGTACGCCGCGCCGCCGCCGCCCGAATCGGTGGCGACGATGCAGTTCTCCGGCGCCATCGCAGCGAGGATTCGCGCGACATTGCCGGCACTCAACGTGCCCTTCGGCAAATCCGGCCGCATCGCGTCGAGTCCGTTCGCATTGCGCGGCGCATCGAGCGCATCCGCCATCCCTTGCAGCGCCGCAACGATATCGTCGTGACGATGCGCGAGGCACACCACGTCACAACCTTCAGGCACGAGGCTGCTCGGCAGATTGCGATAAGCGAAAAAGCTGACCGGCGCTTCCGCACCGGCGAGCATCAACAACGGTACGTTCTTGAGAACATCGAGCACCTGTTCCGGGAAGTACGGCATACGGATGACCGGCGGCAATCCGGGGCCGGATTCGACGCGCGCCGGAAACGTACTCGAGAAGAGCCGGCAACCGGTGACCGCGGCGATACGCCCCGCGGCCCGCACACCGGCCTCGCTCAGCGCGACGCCGTCCAGCAGCAGGATGCTCTCGGCATTGAGACGCCCCGCCATGGCGTCGATCACTTCGTCGGGCACGCGCGGCCGTACGCCGGCGGCGATCGCACCTTGTGGCGAAAACCTGCCTTCACCCCATGCGCAGTCCGCCGGAACGATCAACGTCGCGACATTGCCGATCGGGTTCGGGCTGGCTGCCAACGCGGCGCGCACCGCCGCACGACCTTTTTCCGCCAAGCTGGTCGATGACGTGGCGGTGCGGATCCACGCAGACACCGGTTTTGCAACACCTTCGATGTCCGACGTCAGCGGCGCGTCGTAGGCCACGTGATGGATCGCGTGGTCGCCAACTACGTTGATGAGGGGCGTGCTGGCGCGGCGGGCGTTGTGCAGATTCGCGACGGCATTGCCGAGCCCGGCACCGAGATGCAGCAACGTCAGCGCCGGCACGCCGCGCATGCGTCCGTACCCATCCGCGGCGCCGCTGCAGACGCCTTCGAACAGCGCGAGTACCGCGCGCATCTGCGGTACTGCATCGATCGCCTGGACCAAGTGCATCTCGGACGTGCCGGGGTTCGCGAAGCAGCACGTCACACCGGCGTCAACGAAGGACCTGATCAACGATTCAGCGCTGTTCATGGTGTTTCTCCGCTTATTTGCCCGGCATCGTAACAGGGCTCGTCAGGAGTTCGAGCAGATCGGTGGGGGCAATGCATCGACGATGCCCGGGTATAGAACATTTTCCGAATAACCGACCTCGGCATAACGTTCGCGGTATTTCGCAATCAACCCAGCGATGTCCGCTTCCGACGAGACACCCGTGATCGTCGCGAACGATTCATCAAGCGGCGGGCCGATGTAGGCGGCGAGTTACGGCAGTTCAAGCGTCGTATAGCCGAAATGCGCGAGCGCGTGGTTGATCGACCGGCCGATGCCCACGAGCGGATCGCTCAGCGTGCCGTCGAGGTCGAACAGGATCAGATCGTGGCGGCTACTCATGGAACCTGTCGAGACTGAGGAACCCGATCGGCAACGTGGTTTTGTTTTCCAGCGCGAGATCGGCGAGCGCTTCTCCGATCACCGACGCGAACTTGAACCCGTGGCCGCTGAAACCGCACGCGATGACCACGCGCTCGCTGTCGGGGTATCGATCGACGATGAAGTGATGATCCGTCGTGGACGTATACATACACGCCTTCGTTGCAACCACGGGACCCAGGTCCGGAACGAAAACCGATGCGAGCACTTCGCGTATCGAATCGAATTCCGCGCTGCCGATCGGCGTCAACCGTCCGGGTTCCACGGGTTCGCCTCGCACGTGATGCGCAACCTTCAAACCCAGTTGGCCGCCGATACTCGCCGGCAGCATCGGAAAGCCGTAGAACAGGCCGTCGTGGCCGTCGATCTGTGTCGCCCAACAGGTGAAACGACCCAGTTCGAACGGCTCTGTCTGCTTCGGCCACACCCAGAACAGCGCCTGGCGCGTGACCTCGAGACGCGTCGGCAAGCGCGGGAGCAGCCCGCCCGCCCAACTGCCAACGGTAACGATGAGGCGCGCGGCACGGTATGTCTCGGACGCCGTCAACACTTCGATTCCCGCGGCCGTCTCCCGCCACTCGAGTACCGCCTCGGCGGCGCGGATCTGCGCGCCGTGGCGCAAGGCTGATTCACAGAACAGCCTGATCGATTTGGCCGCCAGCACGAAGCCGCCGTCCGGCTCGTGCAACACGTCATAGCCGCTCGGAACCCGCAGCGTCGGCCAGCGCTTTGCCACCTCGCGACCGGAGATTTCGTCGCACGCGAGCGCGTGTTGTTTCGCGGAGGCGCGCGACCCGGCAATCAGATCCGATTCGGGACGCCCGATGTATACCGCGCCGGTCCGATGCAGCACCTGTTCGCCGCTGCGTGATTCGAGATCGGTCCAGTTCGTATACGCGCGTTGCAGCAACGGCACATAGTCCGAATGTTCGAAGTACGCCTTGCGGATCAGCCGCGTATCGCCGCCGCTCGATCCCTGATCGTGCGGAATGCCGAACTGCTCGAGTCCGAGCGCGTTGACCCCGCGCCGCGCGAGTTGATCGAGCGTGGCCGAACCCATCGCACCCAGTCCGATCACGATCACGTCGAAATTCAAAGACACCGCCATCGCTTCCTTGTTCCGCGTTATGAAGCCGCGCTTGCCGCCTTGTGACGCCACAGGCGACCCGCGGCGACGCACACCGGCACGATGAGTAACAGAAACGTCAGGTGATACCACGTCGGCATGAGACGCCAGACACCGATCTGGACTGCGATGCCGGTCAGCAGCAGTAATCCGCCGGTCACCAACACGACTACGTTGGTGCGCTCGTTCGCAATCGCCGCGGCGCTCAGTCCTGCACCGACCGAGCATACGACACTCAGCGCGATCACACCGAGTATTGCGCGCATCATGATTTACCCGTCTCCATAGGTTTCTCTTCAGGGCCGAGTTCCGGAAGTTTCGAGTTGATCCACGGCCGCGCCCATCGTTCGAACACGAACCAGCTCACCCCCAGCGCGAGCAGACCCCAGCCACCGAGGTAATCGACGACGAAGACCGGCCAGCCGAATGCAATGAATCCGTTGATGAACGATTGCACCGCGAAACGGAAGACGAACTGCAGCACCTCCTGCATGATCATCGTCGCGATATCGCCGTCGCCTTCGAAATTGGCGATGAACGCATGCACTTCGAGCACCACGAACGCGATCACGTAGCCGAATCCGTAAAATCCGCCGCCACGAACGCGCCAGATCTTCAGCAGGCCTTCTCGTAACTGCGACGGGACTTTGTGCGGCTCGGTTACTACGCCACGAACCGTTCTGACGGATTTTCTGAGGCGCCGCCGCAGCCACTGGCGTCTCTTAGGACGGCGCTTGCGGCGAACGCGCTGCTTGCCGGGTTCCTGGTCGGGCGTCGATTCCGGCTCGTCGCTCATCTCGTTCCGGGCGGTCAGGCCCGCCGAGGACGGCTGAACAAATCGCCCATCGGCGCGAGCGCGTTCATGTCGATGTCGAGCAGCACGGGGCCCGAATTCGACACCGCTCGCTCGAACGCGGATTCGAACTCGGACGCGCTGCGCACCGCCTCGGCGTGAACACCCATGCCTTGCGCCACCTGGACGAAGTCGGGCGTTTTGATGTCTACACCGGCCGTGCGGCCGTCGAAACGCATGCGCTGAATCGCGCGCAGCACGCCGTAGCCGCGGTCGTTGAAGACACAGACGATCAACGGCAGCTGATACTGCGCGGCGGTTGCGAGTTCGCCGATGTGCAGCATGCAGCCGCCGTCGCCCTGGATGACGACGGTCTTCTCGCCCGTTGCCACTGCGGCACCGATCGCGAGCGGCAACCCCGGACCAATCGCCGCAGACGTAGTGCTCAGCGATGTGCGCGGAGTCAGAACGGGCAGCAGCCGATTCCCCCAGATGTAGGCCGGCACCGTCGCGTCCCTGACAATGTTGCCATGCCGCGGCAGGCCGCGACGGATCGCGTCCATGATGCGCTGATGGTCCGGACCCATCTGCGTGCGAATCGCCGCGCGAGCCTCATCGCGACGCTGCTGTGCCTGCTGCAGAAACCCGGTATCGCCGGGCTCCGCGTTCAGCGCTGCAAGCAATGCCGACAGCGACGCTTCGGCATCGCCGATCACGGCGACGTCGGCCGGATAGTTGCGATTGACGACGGCGGCATCGGCATCGATGTGTATCAGACGACCCGGCAGCTTCAGGCTCCAGTTGCCGGTGGCGCCGCCTTGAAAACGCGCGCCGACCGCGATCACGAGCTCCGCGCCGCTCAACGTCTCGCGCAGCTCCGGTTGGGCCGTTAGCGGCCCCATCGCGAGCGCGTGGTCTTCCGGAATCGAGCCGCGGCCGTTCCCCGATGTGAATACCGGCGCACCCAGCGCTTCTGCCAACCGTTGCAACAACGCCGCTGCGTTGCCGCTGACCACACCGCCGCCGGCCCAGATCACGCGCCGCGAGGACTCGGCGATCAGTCGCGCCGCATCGGCGATCGCGGTGGCATTCGGCAGCGGCGCGCGCCGGGCCGGCGCCACAACAGCGACGTCGTCGACCGCCTGATACTGGAAGTCGATCGGAATCTCGACGGCGCCGGGTTGTGGCCGCGCGGTCTGCGCATCCGCCGCCACGCGCAAAAGCACCTCGGCAATCTCGTCTGCACGATGCACCTGTTCGGCGCGACGCGTCACGGTGCGCAACATCTCGAGTTGCCGCTCCGCCTCGTGCAGGAAGCCTTTGGCCTTACCGAGATACGGCGTATCGATCTGACCGGTAATCATCAGCACCGGTGACGACGCGAAGCCCGCTTC
>JANLUG010000580.1:0-2188 GCA_031363335.1 Gammaproteobacteria bacterium | reverse complement strand
GTACCAAAAAGGTGCCGGGCAAGTTCACCGGTGACCTGATCATCACGCCGGATTGCATCGGCGATTTCCTGAGCTTTCTGATCGGCAATATCGGCAACCAGCCGTTGATCTCCGGCACTTCGCTGTACAAGAACAGCCTCGGGCAACGCGTTGCGGATGCGGCGTTGACGTTGCACTCGCGGCCGAGAGACCTTGTTGGCGGCTACTTCGTCACAGGCGACGGCTACGAAGTGCAGAATGCGACCGTCGTCGAAGACGGCGTTCTGCGCAGCTTCCTGCTGGACCAGTACGGTTCGCGCAAAACCGGACTCGCCCGTGCGGCAACGGGCGGCGGTGCATGGATCGTCGATGCCGGCGCGACGCCGCTCGCCGAAATGATTCGAGACGTGAAGGCCGGCATTCTGATCACGCGTTTCTCCGGCGGGCGTCCGAACGACAAGGGCGACTTCTCCGGTATCGCGAAGAACAGCTACTTCATCGACAACGGCGCCGCCACATTCCCGATCTCGGAAACGATGATCAGCGGAAACCTGGCGGCGCTGCTGACGAATATCGTGTCGATCTCTTCGGAGCGCGCGGACTTCGGCAGCGGCATCTTCCCGTGGGTGCGCGTCAGCGGCATCGGAATTTCCTGACGGCTAGTCGAGCGGCGCGTCCGGAAGATCGGCGACCTTCCACAACCCCAGGTGTTTGTCTCGAAAATCCGCAGAGGGATGCGCCTCGTCGAACAGCTGCAACGGTTCGGGGAGGTGGAACGGGGCACCCTGCAGATTGATCGCGCGCCACTTTCCGGTCGGGATGTCCTCGTTCTGTTCGCGGCCGACGAAGGTCGTGGCGAGTACGTACGCGGCACCGGAACGGCGGATGTTGGCGAGTGCGCGCACGACGTCGCGGTTCGAGAAATGCACCAGACAATCGCGGCACAACACGAGGTCCGCTTTGGGAAGCGGGTCGTGCAGCAGATCGCGTTGAACAAATTCGCGACGCGCGCTGCCATACGCGGCGCGATTCTGCTGAATCAATTCGTCGACGACGTCGGCGCCGATGTAGTCCACATTCAACTCGACGAGCCGCATCCAGTAGAAATCGCCGCACGGAATGTCGAGCAACGTCCTGCAGCGCAGCTCTTTCAGCAACGCCGGAATGATCCGGCGTACGGCTGCCGTCTGGGCGAGATCGGAGCCCGGCCCAGACAGCGACTCCATCTCCTGCGCCGCATGCCGATGGAATTTGCGCGTGAACGTCAGTTTGGACGACCGGTCCGCCAGCGACGGTTGCTTCAACTTTCGCCAAAAGTCAAACAGCCGCGGCAATCGCGCTTTGACGAAGCGCTTGAGCGGCTTAGACATGACCCGGCGTTTCCGGCAATTTGAACGTCGGCAGGCGCAGACCCCAAACGATTGCGGACACCCGCAGAACGACCACCACCGCCATCCCCAACGCGAATGCCCAGGGGCGCGAGACGCCGGCCAACTCGGCGAGCAGATACAACGAAATGCCGGCGATCGCCGCCGTCGCGTAAATGTCGCGGCGCAAAATGAGCGGGATTTCCGCACAGAGCACGTCGCGCAGCACACCGCCCGCTACGCCGGTGATCGTCCCCATCAACACGGCGATGATCGGCGAGAGACCAGCCGCTTCGGCAATCTGCGCACCGGACAGCGAGAACAACGCAAGTCCAAGCGCATCCGCCAACAACAGCGCATTGCCCGGCGGCGGGCGGATCCGGACGTAGAACAACGTCAGCAGCGCGGCGACGCCAATGACGATCAGGTAGGTCGGCTCCGCAATCCAGAAGATCGGATGCCGGTCGAGCAACAGGTCGCGGACGGTGCCCCCGCCCACGGCCGTCAGCGACGCGATGACGAGCACACCGAACAGATCGAGCCCTTTGCGCCCGGCCGCGAGCGCGCCGCTCACCGCGAACACCGCGACGCCGACCAGATCGAGCAGGTGAAACGCCATCCAGTTCAATTCGCTGTCACTCGATCAGCCTCGGCGTGCATTCGTATAGTCCGCCGACGTCTTCGTCGCCTCGAATACAAAGTACGATCCTACGGTATGCATGGCCACGCGGCCAAAAATCGCGTGTAGTTTGTTCCGATACCAGGTTTCCCGTTTCGTCATACAACCGGCAACGCTCGAGATGACAAGGCCCGCGATGGTGGCGATCTTTAGGTTCGACATT
>JANLUG010000558.1:0-11521 GCA_031363335.1 Gammaproteobacteria bacterium | reverse complement strand
GGCCATCGAGTGCAACGAGATCCGGTCGCCGATGTGCCAGTTGAATCGCTTCATCAGTTCCGCGCCAACGAGCGCACCGGTACGCGTGACGTGCATGGCTGCTCGCTGATCGGGCGGCACGTGGAAATTCGGAATCGCGTCGATCCATGTGTCGGCTTCGACGGCCGCAATCGAAAAACTGTTCTTCCGATCCTGGAAATAGCCGACGAAGATGACGAAGTAGGAAATGGCTCGAACGCCTGGAACTTCGGCGATACGAGACTTGTAAGCGAGCGGCATCACTTCGAAGAGGTTGGCCCGATTCGTCACCCGCAAGCGCGTGTCGCTCAGTTTCGCCCGTGCCTCCTCGAAACCCGTGACTACGCCGTTCAGGACACCGAACAACAAGAAGGCAACCGCGATCGACAGAATCGTCAGTACCGTGCGTATCGGCCTGCGCCAGAGACCTGCCCAAAGCAGAGGCAGGTACTTCACGTCAGGCGTCGACCGTGAAGGCGTCGAAGTCTTTCAACCACAGGCGTCCGCTGCGTTGCGGCGAAGGGTCGTACGAACGATAGCCGAGTAACCGCTGCGTTCGTTCCGGCAACGTCTTGATCACGTCGACGGGATAGTAGAGCGCGCTCGCTTCCTCCGGCGTCAGCCAGCCGGCAACGAAGCTGATGTGCATTGCAAAACGCCAACGGTCTTTCGTGCGATTCGCGCCGCCACCGTGGACTACCTTGCCGCTGTAGATCATGCCGCTGCCGGCGCGCATTTCGGTGCCGACGGTCTCTTCCGGCAAGCCGACTCTGTCGAAGTCTTCCCACAGATGGCTGCCCGGTATCACCCGGGTACCGCCGAGTTCTTCCGTCATGTCTTCGAGCGCGATCATCGTGCTGACGGTGACTTCAGGACAACGCGGCCATAACGGTTTGACGTACGCGGTCCAGTTCGTGCAGTCGCGGTGAAGATACTGGGCAGGCTCACCGGGGCCGATGATCATCGTCTGACCGGTGTTGAGCCAGTACGAACCGAATTGCGACAGCAGAACGTCGTCAGCAATGCGCTTCAGAATCGGATTCGCCAGCATCTCGAAGAACGCCGGGTCGATCATGCCGAGACCGGTGAAGCGGATTGTGTTGGCGCCGTGGAACGTCTTCCAGACGTCCTCTTGCGACTTCGAGCCGGGTTGCGACGATTGCGCCTTGCGTTTGACGGCGTCGCGCATGCGCGTGATCACGTCGGCAGGGAACAGATCCTCGACGATAACGCCGCCGTCGCGATTGAAGGCCTCCATCAGCGTTGTGTGATCGGCGGTGTTCGAAAGACGCGTCAGCCCGTTCATTGCGACTCCCCCCTCCCCTTTAGATCACCTGGCATTGCGCCAGCGGCGAAGGCTACCATGCCGCAATTCACGGCGGACCTCATTCATGAAGGCGCAGGCATGACGGCGCAGGTGTACGCGCATCTACGCATCTGGGACGGCGTTACCGTCGGTTACCTGGATGGCGCGGATGCGATTCGTGTGGAAGACGGGCGAATCGCGGCGGTCGGCGTGGCCTCCGAAATCTCGGCGGGAGCAACGACGCGCGACATGCATGGCGCGACCGCGCTGCCTGGTCTCATCGATGCGCACGTCCACATGGTGCTGGATCCGGACCTGCGCGATCCGCTTTCGCAAACGAGCGCCGATCGAGACACGCGCGCGGCCGCGATGGCGCAACGCGCCGGCGAGATGGTGCGTGCCGGCATCACGACGGCGCGCGATCTGGGCGGCGGCGAATGGCTCGAACTCGAATTGCGCGACCGGATCGCACGCGGCGAAATCGAAGGGCCGCGGCTGGTCTGCGCGGGCCAACCGGTGACGTCGCCCGGCGGTCACTGTCATTTCTGGGGTGGTGAAGCGCCCGGTGCGGCCGATGCCGCGGCGGTGATCGCGCGTCAGCACGCGCACGGTGTCGATCTGATCAAGGTGATGGCCACCGGCGGGACGATGACAAAAGGCAGCACGCCGCGTGAAGCACAGTTCGATCGCGAGACGCTGATCCAAATCGTTGCGCAGGCGCGCCAACGAGGTTATCCGGTTGCGGCGCATTGCCATGGCACCATTGGCATCCGATATGCGGCCGATGCCGGCGTCAGCACGATCGAACATTGCTCCTGGGTCGGCGAAAACGGTTGGGCGGCGGATTACGACGCCGAACTTGCAGCCGATCTCGCCGCGCGCGGCATCTGGGTGTCGCCTACGGTGAATCTCGGTTGGAAGCGACACCAGGGCAGCGGCAGCGACCACGAAAAGCGGCTTCTCGCGAATTTCGCGGCGATGCGCGCCGCGGGCGTACGGCTCGCTGCTTCGACCGACGCCGGCATTCCGAACGTGCGCCACGCCGATCTCGCCAAGGCGTTGCCGGTGTTTGCACACATCGCCGGCTTGTCGAATGCGGGCGTGTTGCGCTCGGCCACATCGGATTGCGCGGAGGCGATCGGCCTCGGACATCTCACGGGTCGGCTGGTTGCGGGCTATTCGGCAGACGTGCTGTTCGTCGACGGCGATCCGTTGGCGGATCTCGGCTGCCTCGGTTCGGTCGTTGGCGTTCTCGCGCGCGGGAGGGTCGCGGCGCTACCCGCCACCGGCTAGTAGGTATCCAGCTCTTCAGGCAGGTGATGCACACGATTGAGGTAGCGGACGCGCGCGCCTTGCGGCGTCAGGTCGATGCAGGTGATGCCGGTATTGCGGTGTTCGTAGTAGATCGGCGCTTCCGACGGCAATCCGCCGAGCGCTCTGAGCAGCGCGCTCATGAAATCGCCATGTGAGACCAACCCGATGCGAACATCGTCGTTGGCGCGCTCGCGCAATGCGCGAGCCACGCCGGCCGCGCGCGCGTGGCCTTGATGGGCGTCTTCGAAGTCGCGATTCCACCAGCCCGCTTCGGTGAGATCGGGGGTGAGGACGCAGTTCGGGAACAGTCGTGCCAGTTCGCTGCGCGGGCGCCCGGGATAGCCGACTTTGCGAGAACCCTCGTCGAGATAGACGCCGCCGACTTCGTGAATATCGGTCCACACCTCCGGCACGACGCCGACCGATTTGCCGATCGCGTGGGCCGTCTGCATCGCGCGGATCATCGGACTGCAGTAGAGCCGGTCGAGCAGGGCGCGCGGCGCGTTGCGCGTCGTGGGATGCAGGTGCAAGCCGGCCGCCAGGTGGGCAGCGGTGTGTTCGGCTTGCCGCTGTCCGCTTTCCGTGAGCAGCGGGTCTTCGACGCGAAGCGTCCAATCCTCGAGCGCGTTGTTCGTCGACTGGCCGTGGCGGATCAGGAACAGTTCCATTTCAGAATCCTTTGAGCATCGCCCCTTCGGGCTCCAGGCCGAGCAGAACGCGGCCGCCGTCTTCGATATGGTGCGGCGCCACGGTGACGTGCTGGCGAATCACCCGAATGTCGCGCGCGAGGCGTTCGAGCGGCCCCGTGCGGTCGTTGGCGGTTGTACCGGCCGCTTCGGTCACTGCGTCGACGGCTTCGTTACACCCCGCCACGGCATCGGAACACGCGATCTGGAACAACGCGCGATCGCGAAGCGTAACGGGTTCGGCTGCGCGGACTTTCGCCCACATCGCTTCGAGGAGTTCGAATACCAGCGCGCGACCGCCGCGCACGCGAACCTCGGCGTGAGCGACTGCGCGCTGTGCAAACGGCCGATCGCGCAACGTTCGCGACGTGAAGCGGGGCACCTTGCCGGTAGCGATGTCGGTGAACGCATCGATCGCCGCGCGCGCGATGCCGAGCGCCACGCCGACCTTGTTGTAAGCGAGCCTGCTGCCCAGCGGGAAGTGTTCCAACGGCGACTTGTCGTGGTGCCGGCCCATCCGCGCCAGAATGCGCTCGTTGGGAACCTCGACATTCGTGATGGTGACGTCGTGCGATCCCGATCCCGATAGTCCGCCGACATTCCATGTATCCAGAACCTGGAAGTCGGGGCGCGTCACCACCGCATAAACAGCGGGCATGCCCGCGATTGCCTCACCGTTGCGGCGGCGTTGCACGAGTCCGGCGAATACCTGGCTGTTGTTGCTGCCGCTGACGAACTGCCAGCGGCCGTTCACGCGAAAGCCCGCCGGCGTTTCGTCGGCTGTGCAGATCGCGGCGGTAGAGCTGCACAGGATCGTCAGCGGGTCGGCCAGCAATTCGGCGCACTCTTCGAAAGCCGGAGCAATAAGCCCGAAGCTCTCGATGCCGATCATCAGGTTCCAGCCGGTGCTGCCGTCGGCGTTCGCGACGGCTTCGATGGTGGCGAGCTGCGTCATCGGATCGGCGTCGGAACCGCCGCAGCGCCGTGGCGCGGCAATCCGGTACAAACCGGCCTCGGCCATTGCGTGTGCAACCTCCGCGGAGAGGCGGCGCTCGCGTTCGGCGGCATCGGCGTGCCGGCGGATCAGCGGGGCGAGCGCGCGGGCGCGGGCAACGGGATCGAAGCTCGATTCGGAAGTCGATTCGGAAGTCGATTCGAAAGTCATGGGGCTGCCTGCGTCGGAAAGCGGTGGGATTGTCGCAAATTCGAACGGAAATGCGTCACTCCTCCCGGCGGTCGTGTTACCGATCGGAGCGGATCGATTATGCTGGGGATCGAATGTGACGGAGACGTGCCTGTGGCTTCATTGACGTATTCCTTCGACGAACTGATGACCGAGACTCCGATCGAGGAGCCGTTGATAGCCGGCGGCGTGCGCTGTCACGGCGGATACGTCGGCGGCGAGTACGTGTCGCCTCGCAGCGAGGTCCGGCGTCCGGCGATCGTGGCGTGGCGGCAACGTCTGCTCGACGACGGCCATCCGCTGATTCACGTACCCGAAAAATACGTGCCGCCGAATTATCCGAGCTACCCGCAAGCGAAGTATCTGTTGAAGGAAGGCGTCGTTGAACCGGTGACGCGGGCGCTTACGATCATCTCCATCGTCGAAGGTTTCGGCGCGCGCATCCGCGAGGTTCACGTTCCGGATTTTGCCGCGGAGGTGAAGGAATCGGTCGAAGGCACGGCGGTCGCCCATCTGGCCAACGGCTTGTTCGAGGCGCACGCGCGCGACGAGGCCGGCCACCGCGCTGAAGGCGGCCACAAACAGATGTGGGAAGCGGCGCGGGATCTCGGCCTGTCCAAGCCGCACGTACCGGGCGACGTGCTGCTGCGATTGATGACCGGCGGCGCGGTCGGTGAGCGGGTGCGCATGTATCCGGCACTATCGGAGCGGATGGAGAACATGATCGTAATGATGGCGAACGTGCTGATCGTGGAAACGTTCGCCGAAGGCACATTCAAATGGGCGGAGCAGCTGCTGGGCGATCCGGAAGTGAGCGCGGATCCGCAGCACGCAGCGCACGTCATTTCGTGCATCGCGCGCGACGAAGTGCCGCACGTGGACTATCTGACGGTTGCGCTCTCGGAACTGCGCACGCGCACGTTGATGGGCGCAGACGGGAAGACGGAATTCTCCGGTGCGGAAGTCGTCGATGGCGTGTTCCGCCGCCAGTTGCGCGGCATGGCGACGCAGCGCCCGCGCCAGTCGCGCGATCGATTGCGCGATGAAATTCGCCAGGCCATTACCGATACCCAGCGCGCGTCGGTCATCGCGAAGCGCTTCGAAGACCTCGATTCCGGCTGGGCGTTCCCGCATCCCGACGACGAGGCGCTGGACGTTCTGCTGACCGCCGCTTGAACCTCGTCGGCCGCGTCATTGAGCGCCTTTACCGGAACGCCCGCATCGGTTGGACTGCGTTGTGCGTGTGGCTGCGCTACAAAACGCCGCAGTGGTGGGATCGGTTACTGCGGCGCGACCCGGCGCAGCGCGACATGACGGCAATCCATCAGCGCAACGCAACCCAGATCTTCAACACCGCGGTGTCGATGCGCGGCATGCTCGTGAAGATGTGTCAGGTCGTCGGCACGCGTTCCGACATCTTTCCGCCGCAATACGTAAAAACGCTGGCGCAATGCCACGATCGTTTGCCGCAGCGCGAGTACGCCGCGATCAAGCAGGTCGTCGAAGAGGATTTCGGGCGACCGCTCAACGAAGTGTTCAGCGAGTTTTCGCCGACGGCGGTCGCCGCGGCGTCGTTGGCGCAGGTGCACAAAGCGCGTCTCGTCGACGGGCGTATCGTCGCGGTGAAGGTGCAGTATCCGGACATCGAACACATCATCCGCACCGATCTCACGGCGTCGCGACGCGTCGCATCGATTTATCAGTATTTCGACTCGAATCCGATGGATTTCCTGCCGCTGCTCGACGAACTGCAGCGGCACCTGAAGATGGAACTCGACTTTCGTCGCGAAGCGCAAAGCGCGGAGCGCGTGCGCGGTTTCTTCGTCGACGATCCGACCGTGCGCATTCCGGAGATCCTGCACGAGCACTGCACGCGCCGCGTCATCACGATGGAGTTTGTCGAAGGCGTGAAGGTGAACGACCGCGAAGCGTTGGAGAAAGCAGGCATCGAGTATTCCGATCTCATGACGCGGCTGATGCGGATCTTCAATCAGATGATCCTGGCGCACGGTTTTTTCCACGCCGATCCGCATCCTGGGAATATCCTCGTGACCCGCAGCCCGCGCGGTAAGGCGCTGTTCACGTTGCTCGACTTCGGGCTTGCGAAAGAACTACCGGACGGATTCGGTCTCGGCATCTTCGAACTGATGTTCTCGATGATGACGTTCAACGAGTCCGCAATGCTGCGCGCGTTCCGCGAGCTCGGTTTCGAAACGAAGACCGGCGACGATTCGACATTGCTGATGATCGCGCGCCGGATGATCTCCCGATCCGACACCGGTGCCTTTCAGGGCGAGTTCACCGAGGATATGACCGACGAAATGTTCGATGCGATCCGCGAGAACCCGGTGGTGAAAGTGCCGATCGATTTCGTGCTGGTCGCGCGCGCCTTTGCCCTGTTGTCGGGCATTGCGCACACGCTGGGTCAGCGTGCCAATGCGCTCGATGCGATGGGTCCCGCGGTCGCCGGCTGATCGGCTTCGGCCAGAAAGCCTTCGATCGATGCAACGCTGCGTTCCGGACGCGTCAGCAGGAACAGGTGTCCGCAGTCGAATACCTCGAGCCGAGCGTTCGGAATCAGGCGTGTGATCAGCCTGGCGTTCACGAGCGGAATGATCGGATCGTCGTCGCCTGCCATCACCAGCGTCGGCTGTTTGATCTCGTGCAACCAGTGCACGCTCGTCCAGCCGGCGAGCGCCCACAGCTGGCTCAAGTAACCGTAGATGCTCGGTGGCGCCATCCGCCGCGCGTGGCGTTCGGTCAGCACGCCGTCTTTGCGGAAGTCACCGCCGTAGATCGCGCCGGCAATGCTCTTGAAGTAGCCGGCCGACAGATAGCGCAGCGGCGTTGCCATCCGCAGCAGTACCGACGGTCGTGGCGGCACCATCAGATGGCCGGTTGACGTAGCGGCGAGTATCAGACGATCGACGCGATCGCCGAACTGGCGCGTGAACTGTTGCGCCAGGCCGCCACCCCACGAGACACCCATGACGCTTACGCGATCGATGCCGAGATCGTCGAGCAGCTCTCGCGCCAGTTGCGCGTAGCCGGGTAGTCGGCGGATCAGCATCGACGGCTGCGACGCGCCGACGCCCGGGAGATCGAACGTCAGTGTTGCAACGCCGGTCATTCGTCGCATCAGCGGCTCCAACAACTCCGTGCTGGCGCCGATGCCGTTGAAGATCAGCAGCGGCGGGCCGCTGGCGCCTGCCGGGTGAGTCACCGCGATACGCAACCGGTCGCCGCCGACGCTGCGGAAACTATGCGCGACTTCGTTCGGCGTGATGCGCGGCTGCGTCATTCGAAAACGTAAGTGCCGGGAGCGGCCCCGATCACCGGGTGGTTCGCGCTGCCGAGCATCGCCGGCGCGACGTTTTCGCCGACGCCGCGTGCCCGCAGCCAGTCAGTCCAATACGGCCACCAGGAGCCTTCGTGCTCGGTCGCGTTGCGGCGCCACGCTTCGTGATCCGCGGGCGTTTCCGGATTCAGGTAGTAGCGGCGCTTCGACGAACCGGGCGGATTGATGAGGCTCTGGATGTGTCCGGCCGTGCTGAGCACATACGTGGCGGGCGCGCCAAACAGTTGGGTGGAGCGATAGCACGCCTGCCACGGCGTGATGTGGTCGGTGGTGCCGCCGGTGATGAAAACCGGACAGTGGATCTGTTTGAGATCGATCGGCACGTCGCGGATGCGCAGCATGCCGGGCCGGCGAAACGGGTTGTCTTTGAAGATGTCGAGAAAGTCGCTGTGCAGGCGCGCGGGCAATCGCGTCGTGTCGTTGTTCCAGTAGAGGATGTCGAAGGCCGGCGGTGTTTCGCCGTGCAGGTAGTTCGACACGACGTAGTTCCAGATCAGATCGTTCGGCCGCATCCAGTTGAAGACGCGCGCCGTGTCCTGGCCGTCGAGCACGCCTTGCCGGGCGGAGCGTTTGCGCGCCGCCTCAATGGCCTCGTCAGTCATGAACAAGCCGGTAACGGAATCCTCGGGGTGTGTGTCGAGCACGTTCACCATCAGCGTCAACGAAGAAACGCGATCGGCGCGGCCGAGCGCCGCCATGTAGCCGATCGCGGCGCTGAGCGTGATGCCGCCTGCGCAGGCACCGATGGCCGCGACGCTGCGATGTCCTGTGATTTCGCGCGTCGCTTCGATGCCTGCTTCGATCGCGTCGATGTATTCGGCGAGACCCCAGTCCCGATGCTCCGCCGTCGGATTGCGCCACGAAACCATGAATACCTGGAATCCCGAATCGAGCAGATGTTTCACCAGGCTCTTCTCGGGTGACGTGTCATACACGTAAAACTTGTTGATCTGCGGCGGCACGATGAATACCGGGCGCGTTTCGACGTTGGGCGTTCTCGGCCGGTATTGGATGAGTTCGAGAATCGGATGACGCAGCACCACGGATCCTTCCGTGTTCGCCAGATTGCCGCCGACCTTGAACGGCGTCTTGTCCACCTGCGACGGCATGCCGCCGTTGTTGATCAGATCGTCGATGAAGTTGCGCGCGCCCTTGACGAGGCTCTGGCCGCGCGTCTCGCGAGCTTTTTTCAGGGCCGACGGATTGCCGAGGAGAAAGTTCGTCGGCACGAGTCCGTCGCTGACGAGCCCGAGCAGAAAGTGCGCGCGTTGCCGACCGATCGCATCGAATCCGACTGCGTCGACCCATTCGTGCACGGAGCGCTCGGCAGCCACCCACGTTTGCGCGATGCGTCGATAGAACCCGTTCTCGCTGAAGGCCGGATCGCGAAAGCGCGCGTCCTTTGGATCAGGCGTGGCGTCGGACGCGCCGAACAGGATGCGAACGGATTCCTGCCACAGCCGCGTCGCGTGTTCGATTCCGATCGCCGGTTGCAATAGACCCTGACGCGCGACGCTGACGCCGGCTTTGACGATGTCGTCGACGCCGAAGCCGACGACGGGATTCAGCGCGAGCGTGCTTTCCGCCGCAGCTTCTTCCGGATGCGAAGATGCACCGTTTGATTCGGCCATTGGACCTCCCCAGGTCGTTCAATGTCTGTTCACCCGACACGACTATAGTCGGGATTCGGACTCGATATGAAGAAGCGCCACGCGCTGTTTATAATGCGCGGCGTTTTTTGTCGGTGCCGTCTCACGTGACCCAATCCAGCCGCGAACCCATCGAACATCACGTTCGGATCAATGGCGTCGATCTATGCTATTTCGAGTGGGGCGTTGCCGATCCGGCGAACGTCACCGTCGTGTTTGCGCATGCAACGGGCTTTCATGCCCGCTGCTGGGACCGCGTGATTGCGTCGCTTCCCGCCGAGCGTCACGTGATCGCGCTCGATCAGCGCGGTCACGGTCGCAGCGCGAAAGTTCCGCCGTTCAACTGGGAGTCGTTCGGCGGCGACCTCACCGCGTTCGTCAGGGCGATGGACCTCGAACGTATCGTCGGTGTGGGGCATTCGATGGGCGGGCACGCGGTCGTGCAGGCCGCGGCGAACGAAACCGCGCGCTTCGATCGTCTCGTGCTGGTGGATCCCGTCATCATGGATCCTGCGCTGTATGCCTCACTCAAGAGCGTTATGGGTACACAGCAGCCGAAGGATCACCCAACGTCGAAGAGCAACAATCTATGGCAATCGTGGCGCGAGATGTTCGATCGCCTCAGCGGACGCGGTTCGTTTTCGGTATGGCGCGCAGACGTGCTCGAAGACTATTGCCGATACGGCGTGTTGCCGAACCCCGACGGTGCGGGTTGGGTGCTGGCGTGTCCGCCGTTGGTCGAAGCCGCCATCTATACCGGTTCCAGCGGCCGCGACATTCACGACCTGTTCGCAACCATCGACGTACCGGTGACGGTGCTGCGCGGGGAGAAGCGGACGCGCCTCGAGGCGATGGATTTTCTTGCATCGCCGACCTGGGAACACCTCGCTGACCAGTTTCCGCAGGGGCGAGATGTCTATCTACCGCACCTCACGCACTTCATTCCGATGCAGGATCCCGAACTGGTCGCGCGATTCATCGAATCGCAGGCCTGAACGGAGCTTACCGGGTCGCGCTCAGCGCGATCGGACCTGTCGGCGCTTCGTATTGCCACAGCCGGCTCGACGTCACGCCGATTACGAAGATCACCAGCGAAATGACGACGCCGGGAATCAGCGCGGTGAGCGGGTCGTAGCCCGCGATCAGGGTTCCCAGAAGCATCGAACTGAGCGGCGCGGAGATCATGAAGCTCACCAGCAGCACCGACAGTATCTGCGCGCGATGAACGCCGTCCGCGAGTTCCTGAACCGTGGTTCGTACGAGTGTGGTGGTTACGCCCATGTTCAGGCCCCACGCGAACATTGCCGCGAAGAACAACGGTAACGACGGTTTCATCCACAGCACGCCGAGGATAACCACGCGCGTCAGCTGCATCAGCAGGAACAGCCGCCCCGGACGTAGCATCGGCATAAACCGCAGCATGATCACGTTCGAGCCGATGCTGCCCGCAGTGAAAATGACCATCACGGACGAGAAGAACGTCGCGTCGCCGTGATAGACCTCTTTCACGATGAACGGAATGGCGACGATATACGCGCCGGCGTTGACGAGAGAAGACAGGAAGTTCAGGCCGATAATGTTGCGGATGAGCGGAATGCGCCACGTTGCCGTGATACCCGCCAACAAATCCGGTCGGCCGCGCGATGGCGGCGGCGGCATCGGCGGCATCCGTCGCGCCGCGTCTGCGCCGAGTGCAAAACAGCCGGCCTGTAGCAACAACATCACGACGAGTCCGATGCTGTCGAGCCGGCCGCCGAGCCACACGCCGCCGAGCCCGGCGAGCGATGTGATGATGGTCATCAGCGTGACCGTTCGCTGAATGTCGGTGCGCGTGACACGGCTCAGAATCGACTGACGCGCCGGATCGCTGGCGGCCTGCAGCCCGGATACTGCGATACCGAATGCGATCACGACCCAGAACGACAGCAGGTCGCTGTGAACCATCGCGGCGATGGCAAGCGAAGGCAGCGCGATGGCGAGGTGCATCACTACCAGCAATCTACGGCC
>JANLUG010000536.1:0-7230 GCA_031363335.1 Gammaproteobacteria bacterium | reverse complement strand
CGCGTGCCGAACGATTCGATCTTCGGCGGTGAAGGCAAAGGTTTGGGCGTCGTGCAGTTGTTCTTCAACGAAAACCGCATCCGGCAGGCGGCCTCGAGCCTCGGCGCCGCGCAGTTCTGCATCAACGAATCGGTGGAGTACGCGAAAGTGCGCAAGCCGTTCGGCAAACCGCTGTCGGTCAATCAGGCGATCCAGTTCCCGCTTGTCGAACTGCAGACGCAATGCGAAATGCTGCGCGCGCTGATCCACAAGACCGCGTGGCAGATGGATACGTACGGCGCGTTCTCGGCGTCGGACAAAGTGTCGATGTGCAACTACTGGGCGAACCGGTTGTGCTGCGAAGCGGCCGACCGCGCGATGCAGGTGCACGGCGGTCTCGGTTATTCGCGGCACAAGCCGTTCGAACACATCTACCGGCACCATCGCCGCTATCGCATCACCGAAGGGTCGGAAGAGATCCAGATGCGCCGCGTTGCAGGCTACATGTTCGGCTTCATGAAACAGCGCGCGCCGAAGGGCGTTCAAGAAGACTGAGCCGAAAGCGATGGCATCCGAATTCGAGACGAGACTCGCGGCCGTGCTGCGTCGTCAGATCGTGGGTTTCGAAACGCTGGTTTCGGCCGAGCGGCTTTCAGGCGGTGCCAGCCAGGAGACCTATCGTCTGGTGATTCGCGATGCGGCGGGCGAACGCCGTCTCGCGATGCGACGCGCGCCGGGCGGCGTCGAAAGCGTGCGCACGCCCGGGCATCCGGGTCTGCCGGCCGAAGCGCAGTTGATGCGCTTTGCCCGCGAAGGCGACGTGCCGGAGCCGGAGGTCTATGGCGTGTTCGAACCCGGCGACGGGCTCGGCGACGGCTTCGTCATGCAATGGCTCGACGGCGAGGCGCTCGGTGCGCGCATCGTGCGATCCGAGTCGTTGGCCGGCGTTCGACCGAAGCTCGCGTTCGAATGCGGCCAGATTCTCGCGCGTATTCACGCGATCGATCTGAAGAAGACCGGCCTCGACGTACTGCTCGATCCGATGGATCCGGCCGCTTTCGTCGAACAGACGTGGGAGCGCTACAAGCTGTTCGACACGCCGCAGCCGATGATCGACTACGTCGGACGCTGGTTGAGGGAACACCTGCCCAAGAATCCGCGCTCGACGCTGGTCCACAACGATTTTCGCAACGGCAACTTCATGGTCGGCCCTAACGGCGTCGTTGCGGTGCTCGATTGGGAAGTGGCGCACATCGGCGATCCGATGCGCGACCTCGGCTGGATCTGCACGAACTCATGGCGCTTCGGCCGCAGCGACCTGCCGGTTGGCGGCTTCGGCCAATATGAGGATCTGTTCCGCGGCTACGAATCCGTTTCCGGCACAAAGGTGGATCCCGCGCACGTGAAGTTCTGGGAAGTGTTCGGATCGTTCTGGTGGGCCGTCGGCTGCCTCGGCTTTGCGGAGCATTTCCGCACCGGTCCCGACAAAACCGTCGAGCGGCCCGGCGTCGGCAGACGCAGTTCGGAGTGTCAGGTCGATTGCGCGAATCTGTTGATTCCCGGCCGCGTGACGCTGGTCGAGGGCAAGCCGTTCAGTTCGACGCTCGACATGCCGCGAACGGATGAACTCGTCAGCAGCGTGCGCGACTATCTGCGCACCGACGTGATGGCGGCCACCGAAGGGCGGCTCAATTTCCTCGCGCGCGTCGCATCGAACTCACTCGACATCGTGCTGCGCGAACTGAGCCTCGGCCAAGCACAACGCGATCTCGAACTGAAACGTTTGCGCGCGCTGTTCGCCGCTAACGACGATCTCGAGGCGCTGCGCTGGCGGCTCGTCCGCGAACTGCGCGATGGGACCATGCCGCTCGACCGCCCGGGGCTCGCCGACCATCTGCGCCAGACGGTCGCGAACCAGGTTGCGATCGATCAGCCGGTTTATTCCGGGCTCAAGACCGCACTGGGCGCGTGATTCGCCGCTGACCAACCGGGGCAAGCCCGATCAGGCAACGGCCAGAGCGCCGCCGTGGCTGTTGCCCATGCAGCGGGATGATCGGCTAGCGAAGCCGGTGCAGTTGCAATTTCCGCTTGCGCATCGCTGCGCGCGAGCGGGCATGGCGCAGCCCGCAGGCGCTCCAGCAACTGGAGCGTTGCCGCATCGATGGCAGGTCGTTGCACGCTGTTGAGGTCGGGTACGTCGGCGAATGATGGGCGTTGTTCGCGCTGCCACACCGCGACGAGTTCGAGCTGAAGCGCGCGCGATGCCTGGATCTGCGCTGCAAGCACACGCCGCGCATAGGATTCCGGCAGACCCAACGCCACGGCGTCCGCGGTCGACCGTTCGAGCAACGCGGCTTCCCGTTCCGCATCGACAACGGGCAATGCGTGATTCCACTTGTAGCGGGCGACATCGTCCATCAAGAGCAGCCGCGTCGCGATGGCGTCCTCGAGGTCGGCGAGCGGCTCGGCGTTAGCGCTCCACGCCGCTAACACGAGCAGCAAGGCGCTGCGCACCCGATATTGGCCCCGTCTGTTGCCGGTGCGTTTGCCCACGCGGCTGCCCCAAGAAAAGACACGGGTGATGGTACTTCATGGACCGCCTGGCGAATGGCATGGCATAGTGATCCCCAGATTCCCGAATAGAGCACGTCATGCGCCTCACCCAATCGGACGCATCGTTTCTGTATACGGAGTCGGCCAGCGGGCCGATGCACATCTCGTCGGTTTATGTCTTGGAAGGCGAGCTGCCGTTCGAGAAGGTATTCGCGCATTTCGCCTCGCGCCTGCATCTGATTCCGTCGTATCGGCGCAAGCTCGCGCATGTGCCGTTGAACATCGCCCATCCGGAATGGGTCGACGATCCGGACTTCGATCTCGCAAACCACGTGTTGCCGCATAGCGTGCCGGAAGGCAGCACGCTGGAGCAGGGCATGGACGCGGCGATCGGATTGAACGAGGTGATGCTCGATCGATCCCGCCCGTTGTGGAAATTCTACGTGGTGTCGGGCGTGCCGGGGCGGACGCTGATGCTGCAGATGACGCATCACGCGATGATCGACGGCGCGTCCGGCATCGAGTTGACCACTGTGCTGTACGACTTCGATGCGAAAGGCGCCAATACCGAGCCGCCGCCGAAAGAGCCGTGGGTGGCGCAGCCGGTGCCGAGCGGTGCTGAACTGTTTTCGCGCGCATTGCGCGACAACATGGAACGGTTGGCGAACAGTCGGCCGATCGCGGCGATCCGCAGCGCGGCGGAACAGGATGCGCTGCTACGCAAGGCGTTCGGCGTGTTCTCGCGATTCACCTCGCGGCCGGCGGTGACGGCGCCGTTCAATGCCGGTGTCGTGGGGCCACACCGCAAACTGCGCTGGATGAAACGTCCGCTCGGCGAGATCCGCGAAATCCGTCGGGGCTTGGGCGGCACCATCAACGACGTCGTGCTGACCGTCGTGTCTGAAGCGGTGGCGCGCTATCTGTCGGAACACGGCGAGCGCGTCGACGGCGCGCACCTGCGCATCATGTGTCCGGTGAACGTGCGCACTGAGGGGCAGCAAGGCGCGCTCGGCAATCAAGTGTCGGCGATCTTCCCGATGTTGCCGGCGTGGCCGATGAATCCGGCGACGCGCCTGGGTGCGGTATGTGCAGAAGTGGAACGAATCAAGGAAGAGCAGGAAGCGCAGGCACTGACGCTGCTGCAGAACAGCATGCCGGAGCCGTGGCCGATCGCGATGGTCGGAACGCAGCTGATCGGCACGCGCTTCGATCCAACCGCGTTGACGGCGCGCTTCCCGATTCCATTGCTGCCGGCCGTGGCCGGCTGGCGGCCGCCGAACTTCGGACTGAACTTCGTCTGCACGAACGTGCCCGGCGTGCAGGTGCCGCAATACATGTGCGGACACCGCGTGCTCGATACGATCGGCGTGCTCGTGCTCAGCGGCAACATCGGCCTCGGCGTCACGATCCTGAGCTACAACCAGACGCTGTATTTCAGCTTCATCTGCGAGCCTCGTATGCTGCCCGACCTCGAAGTGCTGACCACCGCCGCCGAAGCCGCTTATGGCGAACTGCTCAGCGCTGCGCGCGCGCGTACCGAACAGGCGCGGGCGTAGTAGCACGCGGGCACCCCAACAATTCAGATCTGTGAGTAAGCCACCATGTCCAGCGTGAAAGATTATCCTCGAACGATCAGCCTGCCCGACGGCCAGTCGGTGCAGATGCGTTTGATGACCGGCACCGACCGCGACGCAATGCTGACGTTCGCGCGCGGCCTGCCGCAGGAAGACCTGCTGTTCCTGCGCGTCGACATTTCGGATCCCGCGGCGGTCGACGGATGGATTCGCAACATCGAGGCCGGGCTGTCGGCAACGCTGCTTGCATTCGATGCGAACGGGATCGTCGGTTACGCGACCGTGCACCGTAGTCAGGTGCCCTGGATGCGGCGCGTCGGCGAGTTGCGCGTAAACGTCGGCGCCGCGTTCCGCGCGCGCGGACTCGGCCGCAGTCTCACGTCGCAGATATTCGACCTTGCGCGTGGTCTCGGCCTGCGCAAACTGATGGCTAACATGACCACCGACCAGCACGGCGCGCAGGCCGCGTTCCGGCGGCTGGGGTTCATTCCGGAAGCGTTACTCGCCGACTATGTCGAAGACCGCAACGGCGTGCCGCGCGACCTCGTCATGATGTCGTACGACATCGGCGGGCACAGCGATCACGTCGACGAACCGCTGCGGATGGGCTGACCTTCGGCGCGGCCTCAACGCGCCTGTTGGGGCGGTCGTGACTTCGCCGCACTGAGCGCCTGTTTCAACTCCGCCTCGCACGCGATCAGCGTCTTCTCTGCTTCCACGCGCTGACGTTTGCCGTCGTCGGCGATGCGCAACGCATCGTCGATTGTTGCGATCAGCGCATCGTTCGCCTGCTTTACCGCTGCGATGTCGACCACGCCGCGTTCGATCTGCGTGCGGATCGCCTGTGTCGACGTACGCAGCGTGTCGGCATTGGCGGTCAGCAGTTCGTTGGTCAGATCGGTGGCTTGTTTCAACGTGTCGCCCGCTTCTGCGGAGCGCGCGATCGTCACCGCCATGGCAAGTTGCTGGCGCCATAGCGGAATCGTGTTTGCCATCGTCGAGCCGATCTTGCCGACGAGCGCCTTGTCGTTCTCCTGCACCAGGCGAATCGACGGCAGGCTCTGCATCGTCACCTGACGCGTCAGTTTCAGATCGTGCACGCGCCGTTCGAGGTCGTCGCGCTTCGCGCGCAGATCGCGCACCGCTTGCGCCTTCAATATGTCGGAACTCTGTTCAGCGTCCTTCTGCAACGCAGGCAACTGCTCCGTATCCAGCCGGCGCAACCACTCTTCGCCGGCCGCGATGTACGTGGCGAGGCTGTGGAAGTACGCGAGCGTCTTGTCGTAGAGCCGGTCGAGCATGCCGATGTCTTTCATCAGCGTGCTGGTGTGGCCGTCGAGGCGGTTGCTGATCGAATCGATCTGGCCGCGCACCTGTTCGTATTGCTGCAGGACCTTTGCGATCGGTTTTGCTTTCCCGAGAAGGCGTGAGAAGAAGCCCCGCTTCTTGTTCGGATCGAGGTCGTCGAGCGCGAAGCCGCGCAATGTGGACACCATTTCGTTCAGCGCCGCGCCGGCGGGGCCCGTGTCTTTGTTGCGCACTCCCTCGAGCATTTCGTCGGCGACGGATGTCACTTCACTCTGCGCGGAGGTGCCGAAGAACAGGATGGAGTTGCTGTCGTCGAGGTCGATCTCCGCTACGGCGCGGTCGATCTCGGCGCGCAGCGCCGGCGGTGCTGTGGTGTAGGCCACCACCTCGGCAACCGGCACGGCCGGTGTCGGGGCCAGGACTTGTGTAGTCGCGGTCTTCGTCGGAGTGGTCTCGCTCACGCTGCCTCCTTTGGCACTAGTTGACGCCTTCGCGTTTCAATCGCGCGTTCAACACTTCGATCTCGACATCGAGCGAAGTGAGGTCTTTTTCGATCAGCTTCGTTCGTTGTTGATCGAACGTGCTCTCCATGTCGACGAGCAACTGGCGGAAATTCTGTTCGAGCGGCCGGCTGCGCAGCTGCCGGTGGGTGCGCGCGTACTCGGTGGTAACCCGCTCCGCGCTGTCGAGGTAGATGTTCAGAAATTTGCGCGCGCGTGATGCATCGCGCGGATCGCGTTCGATTTCCTGGAGGATGCCGCGGCCGATATCGATGATGCGCGTCAGCCGTTCGCCGAACTCCGGCACCGCGATGTCGCGCGCGGCCGTTTCGATGCCGCGCAGCCGTCCGTAGGCCTGCTTCAGCGCGGCGGTGACGGCGGCGCTGTCGATCCCGGCGATGTTCGCCACCTCGACACGGTGCGGCCTGAGATCGCGGCCGTAGAAACACACGTAGCCGATGCCCGCGAGTGCGGCGAATACCGCGGCGCTCGCAAGCCCATGCCCACCGGCGGTTGCGGTCAGACCCGCGCCCAACGCGGTCAACGCGGCGCTGATCATTTTCAGCGGTAGCCTCGGCGGGTCGGTGCGTTCGCCGAGGAAGTAGCGTGCCTCCGCTACGAGGGCGCGCCACGACAACATACCGGCCGACCACAGCGATGTGAGCGCGCCGCTGGTGGTGAGGAGTTGCGTCATGTCGCCGGAGATGAGCGCGAGCAACACCGCGATCGTCAGTGGCATTGGCAATACGAATAGCGCCGCCGCCTTCAGAACGGGCGCCCACGCGCGGCCTTTACGCAGCAGGTCGTTCATGGGTTGCCGCGCGGATCACCGTGAATGTCGCGTTGGTCGATCGCCGGGGTCGCGTCCATGTGAGGCAACGAATGGACGAACGCCTGGCAGCTCGCAACGGTGAGCGACACGGTCAGCAGAAACAGTCCGAACATGCGCGTCGGCAATCTAGCCACGGGTGACCTCGATCGGTCCGCTGGGGCGCTGAGCGTATTCGATGCGGACGGATGGGGCCAGCCGGTGTCGGCTACGTGATGGCCGCGCTCAACTGGCGATAGCCACGAGCGCGGCCATGAACAAAGTCAGGCAGGCGACGACGATGCCGCCCCCCACTGCCAGCACGGTGCGTCCCACGCTCAGGCGGTCGGTCGTCAGCCCGGTCACATCGACGATCGGCACTGACGCTTCTTCACCGAGGGCGGTGTGTCCCACGACGGCATCGTTCTCGATGCAGCAGGCTGAGCAGTAGAGCGACCCACCAGCGCCGTCGGCGGACGTTGCGCGGGCGTGGCGCGAAGAACCAGGC
>JANLUG010000481.1:0-1065 GCA_031363335.1 Gammaproteobacteria bacterium | reverse complement strand
CACCGATGTTGAGGTCGGTGCAGGTCTGGCCGCCGAAGTTGAACCAGAAGCCGCAGGCCATACCGCGCCCCTGGTTCTTCCCAAGCGGCGCTTTCATATGCGGATGGTTCTTTGCGGCCAGCAGCGTCGGGCCGATGCCGATCGGTCCGTACGTCGGCCCGTACGACGCGCGTGTACCTTCTTTCGCAGCGTTCTTGATGCGGAAATCGACCGGATCCATCTTCAGTTCCGCGGCCACCAGATCGATCGTGCTCTCGACCGCGAACGCCGCCATCGGCGCCGATGGTGCACGATAGGCTGCAACCTTCGGCCGGTTGACGAGCACGTCGTAACCGGTCGATTTGACGTTCGCGAGGTCGTAGCACGCGAACGACGTCATCGCGCCGAGCATGCCCCAGATCGACGTGAACGCGCCGTCCTGGTAGCGCAACGTTGCCGTCGCGGCGGTGATGCGGCCGTCTTTCGTTGCGCCGATCTTCACGTCGATCGACGTCGAGCAGGTCGGACCTGTCGCACGGAATACTTCGTCGCGCGTCATCACGAGCTTCACCGGACGATTCGCCTTGCGCGACAGCGCCAGCGCAACCGGTTCTGTCCACACGTGCGTCTTGCCGCCGAAGCCGCCGCCGATTTCCGACGACGTCACTTTCAGTTTCGCGATGTCCATGCCGAGCAGCCCGGCGCACACGTTGCGGAACGTGAAGTGGCCTTGCGTGGTGACCCACAGCTCACCTTGGCCGTCGGGGCCGACGCTTGCGAGACAGGCGTGCGGTTCGATGTAACCCTGGTGCGTCTGCTCGGTCTTGTAGCTGCGCTCCACGATCACGTCGGCCTGCTTGAAGCCCGCCTCGACGTCACCGTGGCCGAATTCCGATTTCTGCGCGATGTTCGACGCTTTGGTCGGCTTCGGCTCGATGCCGGCCGTGCGGATGTACGGTTGCACGATCGGCGCGTTGGGCTTCATCGCCTCATCCACGTCGGTGACGTGCGGTAGCACTTCGTAGTCGATCTTGATCAACTTCAGCGCCTGGCGTGCGGTTTCCGCGTCGATCGCCGCGACGGCCG
>JANLUG010000438.1:0-1236 GCA_031363335.1 Gammaproteobacteria bacterium | reverse complement strand
CCGTTAGCATCCTTCAAACTGAAGGCTGGAGCAGCCTTGCCTTCTTCGATTGCCACGAGTGACTCCCTTTGCGGGTTGAAGTGATCAGTGAGTTCGAATGTTTCAGCGATAACCTTCGGTGACCGGCCGCCGTGGCAACTGCCACCACAGCGCGTCGCAACCTTTGACCAGATCGTCGTCCCACGCAACTTCGAGCGCCGCGACGTTCGCGTCGAGTTGGTCCGCGCGGCTCACGCCGATGATCGCCGACGTGATGCCGGGTTGTGTGATCACCCAGCTGACGGCAACGCTGACCATCGAGAGTTTGCGGTCGCGCAACTGCGCTTCGAGGCTGTCGATCGCCGCGAAGTACGGGTCCTTCCAGTAGCGATTCTGGTACGTGTTCGCGGCCGAACCGAGCGTGAACCGCGTTTGCGGCTGCAGGCCTTCATCGCGACGGTATTTGCCGGACAACATTCCGCCGGCCAGCGGGTTGTACGTCAACATTCCAAGACCTTCCGCGCGCACCAGCGGCAGCACCTCGGTTTCGATCTCGCGATACAGCAGGTTGTAACGCGGCTGCAGCGATGCGTAGCGTGGGATGCCGAGCCGATCGGCGGCGGCGAGCGCCTGGCCGAGACGCCACGCGGGATAATTCGAACAGCCGACGTATCGAACCTTGCCGGCCCTCACCAGATCGTCGAAGGCGCGCAGCGATTCTTCGATCGGCACGCGCGGGTCGAATGCGTGCGACTGATATAGATCGACGTAGTCGGTCTGCAGCCGCTTCAGGCTCGCATCGATCGACTCGACGATGTGCTGTCGCGACAGGCCTGATGCGTTGGGGCCACGCCGCATCGGCGCAAAACACTTCGTGGCGAGAATGATCCGGTCGCGATTGCCGCGCGCCTTCATCCAGCGTCCGATGATCGATTCGGTGGCGCCGACGGTGTCGAGCGAGCCGCCGAGCGGATACGCGTCCGCGGTGTCGAGGAATGTCAGGCCGCGCTCGAACGCGGCGTCGAGAATTTCGACGCTGCGCGGTTCGTCCACCTGAAAGCCGAACGTCATCGTGCCCAGGCACAACGCCGGAACTTCGAGCCCGTTACGACCAAGCCGCCGCATCTCCATCACTCACGCTTCCGATTGCTGCTGCCGGGCGAGCTTGGGGCGATCCTTTTCCTAAAGCAACGCCGCGAACCAACTTGACTCGGCTTCGGTCGCTGCTGAATAGTCGGTCGACTTCAGATCCCACGA
>JANLUG010000431.1:0-1689 GCA_031363335.1 Gammaproteobacteria bacterium | reverse complement strand
GGCGTCGAAGGTCTCACCGACCTTCGTGCACAACACCCAGTCGTTGCGTTGCCCCACTAACAGTTCCCCCAAGCGCGCCTCGCTGACACCGTACGCGGGGGCAGTGTCGATCAGATTGACCCCGAGTTCGCGCGCAACCGCCAACAGATCTTTTAGTTCGCGCATCGACGGCAAGCGCGGGGCGGCTGCGTATTTCAACCCCTCCGTGCGGCCGAAGGCAACGGCGCCGAGGCCGAGCAGCGAAACGCGCATGCCGGTTTTGCCGAGGTCGCGATAGTGCACGTCAGCGATCCCACGGCGGAATGGCGACCGAGAGTGCTTCGCCATCGTCGACCGGAGGCTGAGACGCTTGCGATGGTGTCGGCAGCCGCGCCAGCACTTTGTCGCCGAGGTCGGGAACGAGCGCGAGCTTCGTCGGCCAACAGATCAGCACGTTCGCGACGGTAGCGACGAATGCTTCGTCGGGTCTGCGCCCCGCATTCTGCCGCGGCTCCGCTCGATCGATGTGCAATGCGTCAATGCGCGCGCTCGACAGGTCGATCCACGGCAGACACGCCGCGAGCTCGGTGCGAGCGTGTCTGATCTGGTTCGCCACGCTGCGGCCGGCGCCGTCGCTCGCGAGTTGTCCGCCGAGATACCAGAGGCGTTCGCCGCGCGCGTCGATGTGAGTCGTCACCGTCAGCCGCGGCTCCGTTTTCGATAGCTGCGGCACGCAATGCGCGAACAGCGGGGGCAGTTGCGCGCGCCGCAGGATCAGCTGATGCAACGGGCGACGCTGCGTCATCGGCGCGGAGTCGCCGAGCAACTCGATCAATGCCTCGTTGCCGGTGCCCGCCGAGAATACGAAGCGCGTTGCGGAGATTTCGTGCTCCGGCAAACAGATCGACTCGAGCGAACCGCTGCCGTCGCGCGTGAATTGATCGCTCTGCACGCAGGCGCGCAAGGTATGACCGCGCTGCGCGTCCGCGAGCCGTGCGAGCAGCGACGCCGTGTCGAGCACCAGCTCGTCGAGTTCGTATACCACGCCGCCGAAAGCCGCCGCGTCGAACGGCGACGGAAAATCCTGCCGATCCAACCGGCGTACGCGACCGCGTAGCACCTTGCTCGCGAGGAAGCCCCCGAGGCGCCCCAGCATCGAGTCGTCGGGACTCCAGAGGTAGTACCGATCGGATGCCACTCGCACACCGCGCAGGTCGACTTCGCCTGAACCGTCGAGGCATGCGCGCCAGCGAGCGGGCATCGCCGCGATCGCCTCGGAAGCGGCGCTTAGCGTTCCGCTTAGCGCGTATTTGAGACCGCCGTGGATCATGCCCTGCGAGTGGATCGTCTGGCCGTCGCCGAACGCGCTGCGTTCGATCAGCACCGCGCTGTATCCGCGGCCCCGCAGCAGGTTCAACAACCACAATCCGGCAATGCCGCCGCCGACGATGGCTACGTCCACGCGGATGCGGTTGCGTGTACTCATGCGTACCTCATAGAGTGACGCGAGTATATCAACGTAGGCGCGCCATAAATGGTTTGGCGGGCGTTGTACGCCACACTGCTGGTTCTTGCCTATCCGTTCGTCGTGCTGCAGCTGATATGGCGCGGTGCGCGCAATCCCGACTATCGAGGCGGAAGGCGCGAGCGCCTTGGCTGGGCTTATGCCGAGGTCCCGCGCGACGTCGTATGGGTGCATGCCGTATCGGC
>JANLUG010000428.1:0-1540 GCA_031363335.1 Gammaproteobacteria bacterium | reverse complement strand
TGGCCGTGACAGCGATATCCGCGCCGGCTTCGATGTCTTGTGCGAGCAAGAGGGAATTCGTTATCAATTGCTGGCCGAGGTCGACGACATGGCGTTGCTGCGGCTTCTCGCGCGCGACTCGAACAGCGTTGCATTGGTTCCGACCGTCGTGGTTCAGGACGAACTCGGCAGTGGACGACTGGAACAGTATTGCGTGGTGCCGAATCTGTACGAGAGCTTCTACGCGATCACGGTGCAGCGTCATTTCGAGGCGCCATTGCTGCGAGAACTGCTGAAACGTCCGGAGGCGGATGTCCTCGGCGCTGTAGCACCACCACGGCCGGCGACGCGCGGAGCTAAGTCGGTTCGCCGGCGCAAGACGAAATGACCGCCGCGCGCTCGCGTGCCGGTGGGATCACTGCTTCGTCGCGAAGATGCGGTTGCGCGCAGCGTCACTGATGGCAACGACGGCGGGATGCTTCAGGCGGCGCTCCGGGGAGATCGCGTAAAAGCGCTCCGACACGTCCGATGTGCGGCCGACGACGATCACCCGATACATCGAACAGATCTCCCGTTCGATCGCCGAAGGTCCCGGGAAAACGCCGGCGCCCTCCATGCCGAACGCTTTCAGCAACGCGCTGTCGTCGAACTCATAAGCGATCTTCGGCGTGACGTCGTTCTGCTCAAGCCATCTATCGATCTGACTGCGCAGCGCCGTGCCGGGCCGCGGCAGCAGAAGCTGCGCGTTTTCGAGCGACGCGGGGAAGGGCCGGCGTGTCCGCTTCCACGCGCTGCGTTTGCAGAAGAATGTGGTACCGCATTCGCCGAGGAAGTGACTGTACGCCTTGACGTTGCTGCCGTGCGGCACCGGCCGGTCCGACAACACCACGTCGAGATTGTGTAACGCGAGTTCGGAAAGCAGTTCGTCCAGACCGTTTTCGATGCAAACGATGCGGAACTGATCTTTCAGATCCAGCGCAGGCGCGATCATGCGATGTGCGACCAGCTTCGGCAGCGTCTGCGTGATGCCGACGTTCAGAACGGTCGGCGCGGCCGGCAGTCGGTTGCGCACGACCTGCGCGAGCTCGCCGCCTAACGTGAAGATCTCCTCGGCGTATCGGTACACCAGATGCCCCGTTTCTGTGAGCACCATCCGCCGTCCGACGCGGTCGAACAACGGCTGACCGATCGCCGCTTCCAGCAGGCGAAGCTGGCCGCTGATCGTCTGCGGCGTGAGGTGCAGCAGATGGCCGGCGCGGGTGATGCCGCCGTGTTTCGCGACGGTATAGAAGTACTGCAGGTGCCCGTAGTTGAGGTGTCGCAAGTGCGCGCAGGCTCAGTGGCGATTCGGGGTCAGGTTAGCGGTGTCCTGTGGGCTTGTCTCCTCGCTCCGCCGGCGGAGTGTCTGGAGTAACGCGCGTTCGCGAGTAGCCGATCGATACCAGGATGGAGAGCGCGAGGATGGTCGCGATGATCCCGAGCGACCAGCCGATCGGGAGCTTGCCGTCGAACGGATCGGGGTACTCGGTCGGCTCGGTCCGGAAGATGCCGCGCGCCGCGT